>JAZNQW010000001.1:0-1891 GCA_045590435.1 Alphaproteobacteria bacterium
ACCACACTGCTTGGTGAAGCATCTTTGCTTCCTGAGAAATATCGCTGGAATAAACTCAAATCTCTTTCCGGTATTGACCTCGAAACGCAATATTCCGAAACCTTGACTGCTCTTTCTAAAATGAGTGGCATTATTGGAGCTATTTATACCAAGGCTTCTAATAAAATAAATGAACCGGCAAAATTACAACGCTTGGTATCTTTGATTGATGGGGAAAATTGGCTCGGGTTGGATGTTGATATCAAAGGTGCAGTTTATGAAGGTTTGTTGGAGAAAAATGCAACTGAAACCAAAGCCGGTGCCGGACAATATTTTACACCACGCCCGTTAATTAAGGCTATGGTTGAGGTTATGCGCCCAACACCTGAAATGACGGTTACTGATCCGGCTTGCGGAACAGGTGGATTTTTGCTTGCAGCTTATGATTATATGCGCGCTCAAACCAATGATAAGTTCAAAATCAAAGATTTAAAGGAAAATAAACTTTCCGGAAATGATATTACACCGCTGGTTGTCAGTCTTTGCACAATGAATTTATATCTGCATGGTATCGGTGGTAACAAAGCTCCGATCAGAGAATGTGACTCTTTAATGAATGCCGGCGATACACGTTATGATATGGTGTTAACCAATCCGCCGTTTGGTAAAAAAGGTTCTCTCAAAATCATGGGTGAAGATGGTTCCGTAACAACAGAAAAAGAAGATTATAACCGTGAAGATTTTATTGCTTCGACCTCAAATAAACAGATTAACTTTTTGCAACACATTATGACTATCTTAAATTCTCATGGTCATGCTGCGGTTGTTGTTCCGGATAATGTATTGTTTGAAGGTGGTGCCGGAGAAAAAGTTCGTCGTCGGTTGCTTAATGAATTTAATTTACACACTGTTTTGCGCCTGCCTACCGGTATCTTTTATGCGCAAGGTGTCAAAGCTAATGTGATTTTCTTTGATAAATACCCACCGCTTGATAATGGTCATCGTACGCAAGATGTTTGGTTTTATGATTTGCGGACCAATATGAACTTGAGCTTGGTAACAAATTCTCTCAATGACGGGCATTTAGCAGACTTTATCAAATGTTATAACGCCGATAATATCGCTAACCGCGTTGAAAGTGAACGTTTTAAGAAATTTACTTATGATGAAATTATCAACCGCGACAAGGTCAGCCTTGATATTACTTGGCTTAAAGATGAAAGTTTGGAAAGTCTTGAAAATCTGCCTGAACCTGAAGTTTTGGCCGATGAAATCGTTGATAACCTCGAAACAGCTCTGAGCTCGTTCAAAGACGTTTTGGCAGAACTGCAAAAAGCAGAATAAGGTTCTTTTTACGAATTTATAATTTCATCCCAAGTATAAACTCGAACCTTTTTCTTTTTTGCTTTTTTCAATTTACGGAGTCCATAATTAGCATTTAGAAGAGCCACATCTAGACGAACTAATAATTTACGATATATTGGAATAACTTCATCAAAAGAAAACGTTGTTTTATATAATTCTTTCAGCAACGCTTGAAAAATATCAAAATGATGCAAATCTTTTTCATTTAGCAAGTACATAAACATTGACTGATTGCAATTAAACCAATCAACGATTTTGCGAATACTTTCTTTGTCAAATTGATATATAGTGCAAGCTTCATCCATACGATGAGCTAATTCAAAGCGCTTAAGACGAAGCTCTCTCTTAAATTGTGCACGACTAAGAAAACATTGCACACCTGAGAAGATTGTGATTGCAATAGCACACATCCACTCAGCATTTTGCTGTAAAAAATTAAGAACTTCGTTCATTTTTTCTCACTATTATGATAATACTCAGATTTCGTTAAACCAATTTTCATCTATTTGGACTTGCTCAATAATTTTAACGCCTAAGTTGTATTCTT
>JAZNQW010000002.1:0-2006 GCA_045590435.1 Alphaproteobacteria bacterium
CCGGTATTGTTTTGACTGATGCGTTCGGTTGTAACGTGGCATTGTTTGGCCCCCAATATGACCAATTTGAGTTTGGCCTGATGTTGGTTTTAGGCATCGCAATAGGTATAAAGCTTGTGTTGGCATTTGATACCATCGGCAAAACGCCGGAAGAAAAAGCTAAGCTGCGTCACAGCCAAAAATTGCTGCGCTGTCTGATGGTGCCATGCTTTGCCATGTTGGCATATTGCTTTGTGGCATATAGGTTTGATTTCGAACAGATGCCGCAGTCCATCTTAGGCGTTGCCGGTTTCTGCTTGGGTTACTTCACCACCTTGTTTATCATGAGCGAGTGCGTGCTAGACCATGAGCGGAATCGTGTTGTCTGAAAAAATATTTTTATCTTGTTTGCCTCATTACCGGTTTTGCCACCGGTTTTGAGGCTTTAATTTTATGTAAAACTAGGCTGAATTTTTATTTTCACTGTCTTTTTTAGATTTTAGCTGACCGCAAGCCGCCAAAATGTCTTGACCGCGAGCCACCCGCACCGGTGCGGCAAAGCCGGCATTTTCCAATTCACGTGCAAATGCTTTAACTTGGGCATTCGGACTTGGTTGAAATACACATCCAGGCCATGGATTAAAAGGAATCAAATTAAAACTGGCGCGTAAACCATATTTTTTCATCAGTGCAATCAGTTCATGCGCACATTCCGGCGAATCGTTTACCCCATCTAAAAGCAAATATTCAAACGTGATATAACGGCTACCGTCACCGGCTTGATATTGCTTGCACGCACTCAGCACTTCATCAATGGAATAGACGTTATTAATAGGCATAATTTGCGAACGCAACTTATTATTTGGCGCATGCAATGAAACCGCTAAACGCACACCGGTTTTTTGCAACGCTTCAACAATACGCGGCGCAATGCCTGAAGTGGACATGGTAACACGCCGGCGCGAAATAGCAATTCCGTCGCCGTCGGTTAAAATGTTCAACGCTTTAATAACATTTTCCATATTATGCAAAGGCTCACCCATACCCATTACGACGATATTGGATAAATAGCGCGTTTCATTGGTGGGACTCGGCCATTCGCTATAAGAATCGCGTGCCACCATAAATTGACTGACAATTTCTGCTGTTGTTAAATTACGTGTTAGTTTTTGGCTGCCGGTATGGCAAAATTTACAACCAACAGCGCAACCGACTTGAGTTGAGATGCACACGGCACCGCGATCTTCTTCGGGAATATACACCATTTCCACGCGTTGTCCGTCGCTAAATTCCAACAACCATTTATGGGTTTTATCGCTTGATATTTGCTCGGTCACAATCTTCGGGCGCGTAACGGTAAAGTTTTCGGCCAGTTTTTGCCGCAACACTTTTGATAGATTTGTCATTTGTTCGAAATCGGTGGCACCGAAGGAATAAAGCCATTGCCAAAGTTGCTTGGCACGAAACGGCTTTTCACCGAGAGCGGTAAGTGCTTCGGTTAATTCTTCTTTATTCAAGCCGATAAGTTCTGTTTTGGCACTCATATTTTATCTTTTGCACTTTGCACTGATTGCATTATATGCAGATGTAAAACCTTTAAGCGAATAAGTGTCTTTGGTGGCTGTGCCGCGGCTCGATGTGCCGTCTACAATCATACGACTGCCACGTTTCATGGCGGCAATAACATTCTTATCTTCTGTGTTGCTGACCATCCACGCCTTATCGCCGTCGGTAAAGGTATTACGGAAACTTTGGTTACCGATTTTGATAACGAGCGGGGCTCCTGATTTAAAGGTGTAACCGGCCACAAAACTGACCTCATCAAATGCTTTTTCAGCCGGACGATGTGTAATAATCACATAGATATCACCACGTTTATTATATTTGCCTTCATCCTTTTTCGGTGTTGAAGACATATAACAAATCAAATTACCGCCTTCATTATAAGTCCATGCCGTCCAATCACCATATTCACCCAACACTTTAGGTTGTTCGGCCTGTGCCGGTGAAGCTAAAGCAATTATTAA
>JAZNQW010000003.1:0-26369 GCA_045590435.1 Alphaproteobacteria bacterium
AAAAGCAAAACCGGCGACACAAAAAAGAAGTAAAGAACGATTCTGAAGCAAAAAAGGCGACCAAAGAGAAAAAGAACGGGCGTAAAAAAGTAAAGTCTGTTGAAAATAAAGTTGAATCTAAGCAGAAAAAAGAAGAAAAAAAGGTTAAACAGCAAAAGCCGCAGAAAACACTCAGACAACGAAAAATGCTGGATAAAGAGGCTGAATTTGACAGACAGATTTGGAATTTTATTTATGAGCGCACGGGAAGAGGGGATAAAATACGATGAAGGATTTCTTGCAGTATTTGGAAGGAAAATCGTATAAGGAAGGTGAGCCGCTTGAAAAAGAGGCGGTTATTGTGGCACAGAAAGTTTTATGTAATATGGGGTTGGATTTTGTGCCGGCTTCGTATGTGGCTTTTTTGAAACATCATAATGGCATTAAAGCAAATGGTTGCTATTTATTCGGGGCAACGGTAGATGATGATTTGGATATTATTGACCAAAATGAAAATATGCCGCGTCCGCAAAATGTGTTGCTTTTGGGGTATAATGAATTTGATTATCTCGGGTATGATTATGTGCACAAAAAATATCAGATTATTGATCGCGAAGATTTTGAAGTGTTGGATAGTTATACAGATGGTGAGTTGGGATCGGCATTAAACGAAATTTTTAATGTGTGAAAAATGACTAATATTTATAGCGGGACAGATGAGAATTTAAAAAAGGCTGCGAACGTGATTAAACGCGGCGGATTGGTGGCATTTCCGACCGAGACGGTTTACGGGTTAGGAGCAAATGTTTATGATGCACAGGCAGTGGCCGGTATTTTTGCGGCAAAAGAGCGACCGCATTTTGATCCGTTGATTTCACATATAGCCGATATTAATTTTTTGCCGGAATATGCGGCGACAGATGCGCGCATTATGGCTCTAGCCGAGCATTTTTGGCCTGGACCGCTGACAATGGTGCTTAATCGTATTGAAAATCTGCCGAGTTTGGATTTGGCTTGTTCGGGATTGCGTACTTTGACAGTGAGAATGCCAAATCACCCGTTGGCGTTGAAATTAATTGAACTGAGCGGTGTGCCGATTGTGGCGCCTTCGGCGAATAAGTATCAGTCAATCAGTCCGACAACAGCACAACATGTGGCTGAAGGATTAGGGGACAAGGTGGATATGATTTTAGACGGCGGTGCTTGTCAGGTAGGTGTGGAATCAACTATCATTGATTTAACCGGACGTGAAGTTGTTTTGTTGCGCGCCGGCGGCACGGCTAAAGAAGATATTGAGGCGTTTTTGGGTGAGAAAATTACGGTGCCGGAAACAGTGCCGACTTTGCCAACGGCTCCGGGACAAATGTTGCGCCATTATGCACCGAAAAATGTTTTGCGTATTAATGTTAAACAGCCTGGACATGACGAATTTTATATTGGTTTCGGGCAATATAAAGGCGAGTTGAATTTAAGTGAGACAGCCGATTTGAAAGAGGCAGCCAGTAATTTGTTTGCTTTTTTGCGCGTTGCCGATAATAAAGCTAAATTTGGTAAAATTGCCGTGGCTCCGGTGCCGTCGATTGGTTTGGGATTAGCCATAAACGATCGTTTGAAACGGGCTTCATATCGTAAATAATTTCGTTAATTTCTGCGAATTTAAGGAATTACAAAAAGTTAAAATTTTTGCTTGACTTCATTTTTGTATGTAGTTATATTACAACCTGTAATAGAAAATTAAATATATTACAATATAATATAGTATATATTTTAGCTAAAGGAGATGAATAATGAGTACTGGAACTGTGAAATGGTTTAATACCCGTAAAGGTTATGGTTTTATTCAACCTGCAAACGGAGGTAAAGATGTTTTTGTACATATTACCAAGCTGGAAGAAAAAGGTATTCGCCGTTTATATGAAGGACAGCGTGTCAGTTATGAAATTTATGATGACAGAGGTCGTACGGCCGCGGGCAGCATTGTGTTGCTGTAAATTTTGAACAGATAAAGCAGCCGAAAAGCTGTTGTTGAACTATGTATAAACGTCGCAAGCAAATTGTGGCGTTTTTTTGTTGGACTTTGGAACGAAAAAGTTTATATTGAAAGCAAGAGGATATGAAAATGCAGATTAAACAAGTGCCGGTGACCGGTGAAATCACAACGAATGCTTATTTTTATATTGATGAGGTTAGTCAACATGGCTTTTTGATTGATGCGGCGGCAGAATCGGATAAATTGGTGCATATAATTAAAGATAATGATTGGATTATTGAAAAGATATTGCTAACGCATGGGCATTTTGACCATATCGGTGCGGTAGCCGAATTGCAGCGGCAACTTGGTGTGCCGTATTATATTTATGAGACCGGTAAGGAAATGCTGCGGCGGCCGGAATTTAATTTGTCGGCTTTTATGGGAGATGAGATCGTTTTAGACGGAGCGCAGAGTTTGATAGACGGTGATGTTGTGGCATTGGAAACACAGCCGAAAATGGGGCTAAAAGTGATTCATGTGCCGGGGCATACGCCTGATTCCGTGGTGTTTTATGATACGCAAAACGGGGTGGCTTTTGTGGGCGATACAATATTTAAAGGAAGTGTCGGCGCCACGCATTTTCCGCTGGGTGATGAAGCGGCGCTGAAACGTAGCATTAAGGAAAAGATTATGAGCTTGCCGGAAGATACGATTTTATATTCAGGACATAGCGAGCCGACCACCGTGGCGAATGAGCGCGATAATCCGTTTTTGATTAGTGTTTAATAAGAGCCGCGGCCGGTATCGGCGGTTTTGGTTGCTTGTGCCAAATTGTAGGCGGCGGGGTTGGTTTGTTGCGGCTGTGGTGCTGCGCGGGTAGGGGCGGTTATTGAGTTTGGAATATAATCGGCACTCTGTTCTAATCTGCGATTACGGCCTTTTGTACGCATATAACTTATTTCAGCACCTTGTTGTTGCTTTGATTGTTCTTTGAAAGCGGTCTGCTCGGCAGGAGCGGCGGTACTCCGCGAGGCTTCGTTAGTTTGTTGTTGAGATGTTACGGCCTCGGCTTGTTTGTTCAGCTCGGTAACGGCCTCGGCGCGTGCGGTCGGGTCTTTTTGTTGCAAAGCATCTTTGGCCTGTTCGAGTTTGGTTGTGTCGACGTTGGCGGTATTTTGCGGCGTGATGTCCTTTTGAATTTGGTCAATGACGAGCGGCTCTAAATCCTTTTTATACTGCATCATTACGTTTTGGGCGATTTGATCGCCTTGAGCCATATCTTTTGGCGGATTAGCTGAATATTGACGATTCCATTCGATAACAACTTGGTTGTAGAGTTTTTCATCTTTGGTGCGTAGATCTTCGCAAACTTTGCGCAGTTTGGAATCGGCGTTTTGACTGGCGAATTTATCGTATTCATCTTGCGAAGGCGCTTGAACGACAACCGGTGCCGGTGGCAAGTCGGAAGTTTGCATCGGGGTTTCAAACTTAAGCTCAGCACCTGGCTTGATTTCGGCTTTGCCGTCTTGGGTTTTGGTTGGGGCGTCTTGAGTTTTGGTAACATCATCTTTGGCTTTAGCAGCCGGTTTTGTTGCGCCGGTGCGACCGCTGAGCTCGGCGATACGAGCTTTGTCGTCTTTGCTTGGCGCAGTCGCGGTTTTTTCTTGTTTTTTATCTTGTTGGACCGGTTTTTCGGCTTCTTGTTTTTGCGGCGATTTTTCTTTGGTTTGTTCGGCGGCTTTTTGCCATTCTTGTTCTGATGTTGATGTTTTCATGGAAACAAAAGATGCTGTTTTTACTTGTCCGTTTTGTTTAACTTCTTGTAATTGTGCTTGCATACGTTCCAATAATTCTTCACGTCCGTTTTGATAAGTCAGGGCAGGATCAATGCCGCGGGATTTTATAAATGCTTGCCAACGTGGATCATCACGCGGAATTTCAAATACTGTGTTGATAGAAGTTGTCCCTATTGTTAAATAGGTGGTTACATATTTGTTTTTTGATGTTAAAAATGTTTCATAATCAGCATCACCTTTTTTATATGTTTTATTCTCAATTTCCCAATTGTTATACATTTTATTATTATGATTTTCATAGACATGAATAAAACCGATATAATCCGTCGTTTCTTTTCCGTCCTTAATATAAGTAATTTCATTGTCACTATATTTATCACCAGTACCGCTCAAACCGCCGCCATACTGTGATTTGCTACCGCTATATGCAGCTGCGTTAACGACTTCATTGGTGGCGTATATAATGCCTTGGCGTCCGCTACGTCCGCTGCCTGCGTAAGTTGCGTCTGCCGACGCGGTGCCACGATACAGATAATCTTTATTGTTATATTTTTGTTTTATTGCAACTTCAGTTGCACGCCCATCTGGCATTTCATGGATGCCTTTTTGCATGGCTTCACTAATCAATGCGGCAACATCAATATTTTGCGGTTCTGGTTTTTCACGTAAAATTTGTTCTGGCTGTGTCGGAATATTTAAATTGGTCGGAGCCGCATTATGTTCTTCTAACATGGCTAACAATGCTTTATATTTTGGTAAGTCTTCTTTGGCAATAAACGGGGTGAAGATTTCTCCTTTTTTTAGATAAAAACTGCCTGTGTTTTTGGCTTCTTCCGGATTATCAGTAATGGAAAATCCGGCTGCCGCAATTAGTTTGGCGGCTTTTTGGGCTTTGGCAATGTCTATATTACCATCTCTACCTTCGCACCCCTCTTGGATAAAATTCATATTGAACGAAGCGGATTGCTTAATATTGGCTTCGTCTTCAATAACAACTTGATTAATTTTTTCAGCAGAAACAGAAACTTCAGGAATTTGAGATATTATATCCATTCGGGTTGAAACATTTTTTTCCATCTTAGCATCAATTTCCAAAAGTTCAGATTGCGCGTTTTGAATGGATTTATCTGCAGATGTTATTCTTTGATTTATTTCGTTAATTTCTTCTGCAAGCCGCGCCTTTCTCTGATTGAACGTTTGGTTATCATCGCAAAATTTTTCATATAAAATCGGATTTGCATCTATTTTTTCTTTTTGTGTTTTGGCAAATTCAACTGCTTTGTTTAGAGTGTTTTCCAGTTGTTTGTTTTTTTTGCGGTTCAATATTTTTTTGAAGAATGATTGTTTTTTGTTGTGTTGTGCTTTAATAGCTTCAATATCTTGGCTTAATTGCGCAAAATTGCCGGTTTGGAGTGCTTTTTTGATAGCATTGTGTGCATCTGATGCCATTATAGCACCGCTTTGTTCATCAGGAGAGGCGGCAATAATACCATTTAATGTTACTTTTTGATAATTTTTGAAAAACGTCTCAGCTTTTTTTATTTCTTCAGATTGGATGTTTTTAGGGCTTAATTCTGCAGTTAAACTGTTTTTTTGGTTTTCGTAATACGTTATTCGATTTTTTCGTTGAGCTTTTTCGTTTTTCCAATATGAATTATTTTGTTCTGCCTGAAGATATTTTGCCCTTAATTCAGAGAAAAGTGATTCACGCATATTCTTCGGTGCGTTGTATATTTGTTTAAAGTCACTTAAGCTCATTTGATCATCAAAAATATCAACCATTGAGGTATTCCTTCAAATTAATTATGATTCATTTTATCATATTATCTTGGGTTTATCAACCGGTTTTGTGTTACAGAAATATGAAAAAAGCGCCGAATAAAGGGGCGCTTGGTTTTATAAGAATCGGAAGATGCCTTATCCGCGCAGAGCGCGGAGGCATGACAGGTTATTTTTTATCCGCACGATGTGCGGGGATGCTCACGTGTTCTGCAAGAACACTCAGCATGACAAGGTAAGGAAGCAGTGCTACGCACTGAAAGATGAGATCCCTTGACGCACGAATGCGTCGCATCGTGCGAGGGATGACGGTTTATTTAAGAGTAACGGTTTAAATAATTACAATCCCGGATGCATTAAACGATTGAGCATAGCATCTTGAACAGCCAAGTTGTTCTTAATATCCGTAGCAAATGTTTGTTGCTCATCAGCTAAGCGTGCGGCGGTTTTATCTGCCGTCCATTTTACCCAACCGGTAAATGCTATATTAGCGATCAGCAAAATAATTAAAATTATTATTAACAGATTATTTTTCATGGTTTTACTCCTTAAAATTTATTTATTAATTTTTTTATCCAGCCGTTCTAATTCATCAATATATGACGATATCAGCGACAGGCCGTATTCCCAAAAGTCTGCATTGTTTGGGTTTAAGCCAAATGGCTTCAGCAGTTTGCCGTAATCTTCAAGCGCTGTCATGGACAGCATATCGAGATATTTGTCGGCGAAATTTTCTACCGTTCCTGCCAAATTGACTTGATACAGCGAATTGACAAAGCAATCGGCGTAAGAATAAGCATATACGTAAAAAGGCAAGAAGAAAAAGTGTCCGACCATCGGCCAAATATCAGCGCTGTTTTCATCAATAACCACGTAATTGCCGAGACTGTCACGCATTTCTTCTACCCAGATTTGGCTGAGGCGTTCGGCAGAAAGTTCACCGTTTTTGCGTTCGGTATGGGCGCGCAACTCAAAAAAGTGAAAAGCAATTTGGCGAATGGCGGTGTTAATCATATCACCGACTTTGGAGGCAATTAAGCACAGCTTGGCTTTGTCGTCGTGCAAATTGCGCAACATTGATTGAAACACAATCATTTCGCCAAATACCGAGGCTACTTCCTCGGAGGTCATGCGCGAATGTTCGTTCAGTTCGCCGTTTTTAATCCGCAGTTGATGATGGCAACCGTGGCCGAGTTCATGTGCTAACGTTAACACATCATTTTGTTTGCCGGCAAAGTTGAGCATTAAGTAAGGGTGTTCCGAAGCTAACGGTCCGCTGCAAAAAGCACCGCTACGTTTACCGTCACGTGGAGGCACATCAATCCAATTATGGTCAAAAAAGTCTTTAGCGATTTTATAAAGTTTCGGCGAAAATTCTTTATAGGCATTGAGCACAATTTCTACCGCTTCATCCCAAGTATAATTAACATCAGCACTGAAAGGCAGAGGGGCATTGCGGTCCCAATAGTTGATTTTTTTCATGCCGAGCCATTTGGCTTTGAGCTTATAAAAACGATGAGCAATGTCTTTATAGTGCTTTTTGACGGTTTGTGCCAAAACTTCAACGCTTTCATCAGAGACATCTTCGCTTAAGTTGCGCGCTGAAACCGGCGTTTTGAAACCGCGTTTTTCATCCTCAATGGCTTTATCCTTAATAACCATATTATAAATGAAAGTCATTAAATGGCTGTTTTGCTTAAAGACACGATTCATTTCCGTGCCGGCTTTTAATCGCAAAGTGCCGTTTTTATCTAAGAGCAATTTTGAAAGTTCGGCATCATTATAAGTTTTGCCGTCTACCATAAATTCCAAGCGCGACGAATGTTCTTCATAAAGCCGCACCCAAGCATCACCGGAAGTTAATGATTTTTCAAGTAAAATTTCTTCTTCCGGCTCGCTTAGCTGATAATCTTTGAACTTGCGTAAGCGCTTAAGCCAGTGTTTATATGCCTGCACGCGCTTATCTTTAAGCCATTCGTTGATTTTGGCTTGCGGCAAGGCATTATATTCCAAACTGAAGAAAACCGCAGGTTTTCTATAATCGGTCAGTTTTTCTTCTATGCTTTGGTAAAACATGACGGCTTCGCTGTTTTTCATTTGTGTGACCATGTTCAGATAAGCAAATCCGCCGAGGCGAGATCCTAAAGTTGAGCGTTTTTCGATATTCTGCAAGGCAAGCAAAAATTCATTGGCGCTTAGGGTTGCTAATTTACCTTTGTATCTTTTAGCAAAAGTTACGGTTTGGCGGCGATAGGTTTCCAAATCTTTTTCGATTTGCGGGTCTTTTATTGATGAATATAAATCGCTTAAATCCCAAGATTGCCGAGATGCCTCGGTTGCGTTTTGCTTGCCGTGGTATGATTTTTTACCATTTTTTGCAGGCATATTACTTTTCTTCATCTTGTTTTTTCTCCTCGGTGTTTTGTTCAACAGTTTTTATATCGTCCATAAATGCTTCATCTGAAATATCTTCCGTAGTTTGAGTGTTGTCCTCATCGGGAAGCGTTATGTTTTCTTTGTATTCGTTCGGTAAAATATCTTCCGGTGCAGACATAAGAACATCTTCGCGTAAATTCAAGAGACGAGCTTTACTGGCTTCCAACTCTTGCTGTTTTAGTTGGATGAATAAACGTTTTTGTTCCAGATTATTTATATCTTCAACGTTATTTTTGATATTTTCATTATCCGCTTCAAGGGTTTCCGGTTCAAATAAATAATTTGCCCAAGGCGTATTTTGTTTGCCTTTTACCCAAGCCCCTAAGCCTTCCAAAATAACGAAAGTATTACATTTCATATCTTTGCTGAGATATTTGAGCGGACAACCGATTGTACCGCGTTCACATTCGGCGACATCTATGACCAATTGTTCGGTGCAACCGATAAATCCACGTTTTTGTCGGTCTTGTTTCGGCGATATAGCCAGCATTACAGTCAAATAGAGCACAAATAAAACAAATGCGCCCAAGAGGTAATAATAAAGAAGTTTTAAAAATCTATCCATTGTGGCGCTTTCTGTAATATGTTTCCAATACGGCCAATTCTTCTAAAGTGTTGGCGCTGGCAACTTCTTCGGTATTGCCTTCTACGGCAGTACATTTTAACCCCATTTGCCATGCCACGCTGACGGCATCGGTTAAATAAAATTCACCGGCGGCGTTTTGGTTACCGATACGGGCTAAAATATCGAATAAATGCTTGCCGTCAAAAGCCATAAAACCGGAATTGCAAAAATTAACGGCTTTTTCTTCATCTGATGCATCTTTAAATTCAACAATACGCTCCAATTCGCCGTTTTTCATAATCAAACGGCCATAACGGGCAGCATCTTGCGGTCTAAAGCCCAGAACAACGACAGCATAACCTTCTTGTACCTTACGTGCGGAATTGATAAATGTTTGTTTGGTAATCAGCGGTGTGTCACCAAAAATAACCAATACAGTGCCATCAAATCCTTTCAGTAAATCTTTGGCGCAGTTGACGGCATGTCCCGTGCCAAGTTGAGCTTCTTGCACGCACGTCGGATAAGGAGAAACTTCTTTGGCAACATCATGACCGTCAGGTGAAATAACCGTAATAATTTCATCTGCCGGCAATGATTGCAATGTTTCAATGATATGTTTAATCATTGGTTTACCACAAACCGGCATAAGGACTTTAGGTTTATCAGACTTCATTCGAGTGCCTTTTCCGGCACCTAATATGACGGCGGCAATTTTGTTGTTCATTATTTAATCTCCTTTATATCTTTTTTAATTTTTATAACATACATTACTATATAATGGTAACTTAATCGTAAAAATTAGGGACTGCAAATGAAAAATAAATTTTTAGCCAGCTTTTGTTATATTGGTATGTTGATGTGGAATGCTTCCGGAGTTTCTGCTGAGGTACGTTCCATTGTGGGAATGGAAAGTTATCAGTCGCATGATCAGAGCATGACCCCTGAAAATATTGTTGCAAAAGATATGCCGGATCCAAATAATGAGCAGGAAGTGCGTTCTTATTTTAAGAAACGCTTTGAAACGGCGGCTGTTTCAGAAACGTCGGCCGAGATTGATTTACATAGAGCAACATCCATTAACGTTATTCATACGCCGGAATATTATGAAGCCATGGAGGAAAAAAAGAAGCCTTTGTTCCAGAAAATGTATGAAGAGGCTTTGGCTTCAATTCATCGTGAGGAAAATCTGAAGTCCGGTATTTCTGATGGTGGTAATGAAGCGTCTGAGGAAGAACGACGAATGTCGAAGACCGCAACGCGTTTTTTCACTTTGGCTAAAGAAGAAAAAAATCATTTGATACAAGAGGAACCGCAAATTCCGACAGTCGGGTTTACTTTACCGAGTGGACGGCGGGTTTTGGCGCCGGCACTGGAGCATATTCCGTACTTTTTGAGTTATATTGATATTCAAGCCAATGGTTATTTGAAGGTGGAAGATACGATTATTGTTGTGGCTAACGGTAATAAGTTTGCGCAAGCGATGCGACGTGTTTTTCCGAAATATTCATATGATCAGAAGAATCATGCATCTCGTTTGGATTTTATTTTGCAAGATGTGAAAATTAACGGAACGCCGATTGATTATGTGGCTGAAGAAATTGGTGATGATATCGTTTTAAGACCAAAATATAAGCAAAAACTGGAACCGGGGATTTATACATATACTTTTAGTTATATGGTTAATCATCAACTGCAACGTTTGAAAAATTCGGTGTATATGGATTGGAATTTGACAGGACGACCATTAAATGCCTTTATTACTTCGGCAAATGCGATTATTACGTTGCCGATGGGGCATGGCTTCAAGGAAGCGGGTACGGTGATTGGCAGTAGAGGACATTATTCGGACAGACGCTCTAATCGGTATCAGCTGGCAAAGAATGTGGTTGCTTTTTCAAATTGGACGCCATTGTTGAACGGAGAAAGCATGAATTTGGTTACGGTTATGGATAAAAATGCATTTTTGCGTGATTTCGATAAAGGAATGAATAACTTTTTAAGTAATTGGGGAAGTGCTTTGTATGCCGCTTTGGGTTTGTTAGCAGTGCTTTTGGCGTATCTGTTTTCTTTAATAGCATTAAAGTATGATCGCAAAAAGAATCAATATAATCCGACTTATAACGGTTCGCTTATGCGGCACATTTTGGTCGGTAAATATGATCGTATTGCTTTTGTGGCTCAGTTGCTTGATTTGTATCGTAAACAGGCCATTGATATCAGTCAGGAAAATAATCGTGTTTTTCTGGTTAAAAAGAATGTTTTTAGTTCTCGTTTGAATAAAGTTGAAAGAAAAGCACTTAAAAAAATGTTCACCAGAAAAAATACGCGATTGGAAGTTAACAATCTAAATAATGCAGTATTAAAAAAAGTTTGTAAGATTTTTGAAAAAAGCAATAAGAAACTGATTAAAAAGCATCGGTTAATGCATAATATCAGTTATATTATTTTTAGTTGCGCTATGTTGGTGACGACAGAGATTTTTATTGCGCTGAATAGTATAAATTGGGCGCAAAGTTTGGTTATTTTGTTGGCGGTGTCTCTTTTGTATGCCTTTTATGTATGGATTTTACGGCATAGATTTAAATTATGGATTGTTAACGTTCCGATTAAAATTTTGGCATTGCTTGCTATTTTTGTGATTTGGTTGTTCAGCAGTGTTTATATTGGCAGTGTGGTTAATGCTTTAATATTGTCAACGATTGTTATTATATTTGCCTTTACCGGTATATTCAGTCAGCAAGACAGCTTTATTAATAAAGCTAAAAATTCTATTGTTCAATATAAGGAATATTTGCAGACAAATGCTAATGCTATTAATTTGAGTCGTGATTTTTTGAATCAACAATCTAATATTTATGCTTTAAGTATTACGGATTACTTCCCGCAGAATGTGGCAAATAAAGGGTACTATAAATTATCGGAAGCAGATTATTTGAAACAAATGTTGGTTGGAATTGTGGGATAATTTGAGAGGGAATACTTAAATGCGGACTTAAAAATCGAAAGGGTGTTGCATTTAAAATGTTGACAATTTATCTTTCTTTCATTATATTAATGCCGCTAGCAAATTTATAATCTCTAAAAAGATTAGAAGAAATCGATTTTAAGGAACGTTATGGCAGAGAGAAATAACCAAGATTTATATGACAACGATAGCGTTGATTCAGCTATGGTTGAGAATACAGCGAGTGCAATTCGTCATTTGTTATCTAAAGGTAAAAAACACGGCTATATCACTATGGAGGAACTGAATAAAGTTCTTCCGCCTGAAAAAATGTCATCCGAAAAAATAGAAGATATTATGTCGGAAATTTCTGATATGGGTATCAATATTATTTCCGATTCGGAAGAAGCGGAAAATGGCGAATCGGATTCGTATTATGATGATGACGTGGAAGAAGACGGTCAGGAAGACGTTGGTAATATTGATGTTAAGGAAATGGGGCATTCTGATGACCCTGTGCGTATGTATTTAAAGGAAATGGGATTGGTGGAATTGCTTTCAAGAGAAGGTGAAATTGCCATTTCTAAGCGTATTGAGGCCGGAAAAACCGTTATGATCGGCGGTTTGTGTGAAAGTCCGATGACTATTAAAGCTATTGCAGGGTGGCGTGATGAATTGATAAACGGCACTCTACAGCTGCGTGATATTGTTGATTTGGAAATGATGTATGGTGATGATTCCGAAGCCATGGTGTTTGATGATGAACCGGACAGCAATGTTGATGATTTGGAAAAAGTTACCAAAGAACTGAATGAAAAGAATTTAGATGAAATTGATGATGATTTGGAAACCGATATCGATTTAGAGAGTGATGTTACTGATGATATTGAAGATGAAGAAGATGAAGATAATATGTCTTCTTTAGATGAGTCGGAAAATTCGGAAAATTCGGAGGATGATGAGGATATTGATGGTGGCGGTCGTAATGCAACTTCCGTGACAGCTATGGAAACTATTCTGATGCAGCCGGTGTTGGAGATCTTGAATAAAATCTCCAGTTATTATGATAATCTGAAAAAAATTCAAAGTCAGCGTATGGCTTCTATTTTATCTGGTCGCAAGATTATGCCGTCTGTTGAAAAACGCTACCTGAATTTGAAAAAAGAACTGGTTGAATTAATGAGCTCAATTCATTTGAACAGCGCTAAAGTTGAACAGTTGGTTGAGCAACTTAATGATATGAATAATCGTTTGATGAGCCAAGAAGGTAAGTTATTACGTTATGCGTTGGCTTGTAAAATTAAACGAGAAGATTTCTTGGAAGTATATCAAAAATCGGAATTGGATCCGAATTGGCTTGATAAAATTTCACTTAAAAAGGATAAGCATTGGCAAAGTTTTGTAATGCAGCACCATGATGAAATTGCGGAAATTCGTCAGAATGTGGCGCAAATGGCTCAGGAGTGCGGTTTGCCAATCAGTGAATATCGCAAAATGGTTGATACCATTAAAAAAGGTGAGCGTGAGGCAGAGCGGGCCAAAAAAGAAATGATTGAGGCCAATTTACGTTTGGTAATTTCCATTGCAAAAAAATATACCAACCGCGGTATGCAATTTTTGGATTTAATTCAAGAAGGTAATATCGGGTTGATGAAAGCGGTTGATAAGTTCGAATATCGCCGTGGTTATAAGTTTTCCACCTATGCAACATGGTGGATACGTCAGGCAATTACGCGTTCAATTGCCGATCAGGCGCGCACTATTCGTATTCCGGTGCATATGATTGAAACAATTAATAAACTGGTGCGTACGTCGCGGCAAATGCTTTCAGAAATGGGACGTGAGCCGGTGCCTGAAGAGTTGGCTAAGCGTTTATCTATGCCACTTGATAAAATTCGTAAGGTGATGAAAATCGCTAAAGAACCGGTGAGTTTGGAAGCGCCTGTGGGTGATGAAGAAGATTCTTCTTTGGGCGATTTTATAGCAGACGAGAGTGCGTTGCAACCTTTAGATATGGCTATTCATTCCAATTTGAAGGAAACTTGCACCAAAATTTTGTCGTCGTTAACGCCGCGTGAGGAGCGGGTGCTTAGAATGCGGTTTGGTATTGGCATGAATACAGATCATACCTTGGAAGAGGTGGGACGGCAATTTAATGTGACTCGTGAGCGTATTCGGCAGATTGAGGCAAAGGCTTTACGCAAACTCAAGCACCCGAGTAGGTCTAAGAAGTTGCGTTCTTTTCTTGATCAATAGAGGAAAACCTCGTTTAATGGGCTACTAATCAAAGGTTTCTTTCCTTATGTACTCCTTTTGTACACCGCGGAAAGAAACCTTTTTCTATTAGCCGCATTAT
Source organism: Alphaproteobacteria bacterium (assembly GCA_045590435.1). GTDB lineage: Bacteria > Pseudomonadota > Alphaproteobacteria > RF32 > CAG-239 > RUG410. The sequence goes on from JAZNQW010000003.1 coordinate 13,828, forward strand.
CCGAGGTTTTCTATTCTTAGTGCTTTCTACTTGCACACCTTTCAGCTTATGTAGCTTGCTTGTACACCACGCCGAAAGGTGTGTGGCGTATTAAGCTTATTATCCGAGGTTTTCTATATATTAATGCTAATTGTTAAAATGTTTTGACCGTCCAAGTGTTGATAAGTGACATTATCGGTCATCTTTTTGACCAAGAAAATGCCTAAGCCGCCGATATTGCGTTCTTCGGCGCTTTTGGTAACGTCAGGATCGGTCTTGTCGAGCGGGTTATATGCGGTGCCTTTATCGGAAAATTGAACAATATAGGTGCCGTTTTTTATTTGTGTTTTAATGCGCGCGATGCCGCTACCAGGCGGATAGGCATATTGAGCAATGTTTGAAAAGATTTCTTCTGCAGCCACGATGATATTGGCGCGTTTTTCGGCAATAATGTTTTTTTGCGCCATGTCTTCTTCCAAATAAGTCAAAACAGCGTCAATATTTTTAATATCGGCGGCAAAAACCCTTTCCTTGGAGCTGTGCCCCAAATGCAACAATTCATATATTTTTTGTAATAAATTGGTCATGACGCCGATTTTTCTTCAATGTAAGGTTTCAACAAAGTAGCAAAATATTATTCTTGCCGAACTTATTCAATATCCATAATGCTGTCGAAGCCAACCAAAGCGAACAGTTCTTTGACCGATTCCTGCACGTTAATGATTTTCATTGTACCATGATTGGCATTCATAATTTTTTGTGCTTGTAAAAAAACGCGCAGTCCGGCCGAAAATACATAGTCCACATCTTTGAGGTCGAAAACCAGTTCTTTCACATCAACCAAGTGCAGACCTTCAGCTAAAACCGGCGCCATATTAGTATCTATGCGGCCTATGATGGTATATGTTACCTTGTCTCCGTCGCGTTGTTCTGTAAATTCCATTGTTTTTCCTTTCAATAAAAATAACTGCTTTATGTTATGCTGACATTGTGCATAAGTCAATGTTAAATTACAGTTTTGCGCAGAAGTTAAAATCGTGATGTAGCAATAAAATACTAGACACGTGGCAAAATATATGTTATGAATAATAACAAGCAAGGTGGAGGTGCGTATGAGTAAAAAGAAAAAAAATTCTAAAATAATGGAAACTATTACCAACAACAAGACTGTGCGGCGAGTGGCAATTGGTGCTGCGGCGGCCGTAGGAGCCGGTGCGTTGTATTCGGTTTTCAGCGGCGATAAGTCACCTCAGAGTTTGGATGAACAGCAAGCACAAGAATTGCGTGAGATGCATAAAAATGAAATGCATCGGGTTGATTCCATTCTTAACCGTAGATATAAAATTACTGATCGCGCCAGTTTTGATCAGCTTTACAGAGATGCGTTACCGCTTATTCAACTTTCGATGTTTTCTACCGAGGTTTTGGTAAAAGAAGCATATGCTGATGCCAAAGGGCGCCCAGCTAATACGAAGGGTTTGGGCAGTTATTATGTGCCGGTTAACGGTAATCCGAAAAGCTCGGAATGGGAGTTGACGTCGGTGTATTTGAAAAAACATCCGAAAGATACAAAGATTTCCGGTGATGGGGCGCTGGCTTTGTCTGACGGATGGTTTAGTTCGCGTGAAGGCGGTCGTATTTTAAATACAATGTTTAAGAAATTGAAGGGGTGCGAATTAACAATCAACGAGTTTGCGGCAATTGCAACCTGCTATTATAATAATGAAAAGCGCGGTAAAGAATTTTGCGAATTCGTCAGCAAAAATTATAAAGATCCGGTCAAATGTGCTTCGTGGTTAATTCCGGCGGAAGGTGTTGAAGGTTTTGGTGGTATTGCTAAGCGAGCGACTCATGAAGCTTGTATGTATCTGAATATAAATAATTATGTTGCAAATATAGGGGATCAACGAGTGGCCCCGATTGAGGGAACAAGTATGTATAAAACTTCGGTCACGCAGTTGCCGGAAGCCAGATGTATAGAGGCAGGGGTAGCGTTACGTAACGGGAATACCAAGAAACTGACTGAGTTGGCCAATAATATCAACCGCTATGTGTGCAAAAACGGTAAATCTGTGTCGCAAATTGTTAATGAAAATATTGAAACCAAAGAATATCGCGGAGAATTGTTAAAATTTACCGATCAGTCGATTGATTTTCTCAAGCAAATGGCTGACAGGCAATATGCGGCGGCGATGGAAGAATATAATAACGGTAACTATGAAAAGGCACTTGCCGGATTTCAAAGTGTGATTAAAAGCGGATTTGATGGTGCCGATTTGCATAATGATTTAGCCATAACTTATTATCATTTAGGGCAATATGATGAATGTTTGAAAGAATGTCATTATATTTTGCATGAAACGGGTGAAACCAGTGAGTTTGCACATGCCGCATTTAATGCCGGCAAGGCCGCTGATGCATTGGGACAAAGCGAACGTGCCTATGCAAATTATAAGGTGGCACTTAAATATGATAAAAAGAATCAATTTTATAGAGGACTGGTTGAAAAGAAGCAAAAGGATCTGGGTATTACCAATGAGCCGATTGAAAGTATCATAGGTGAGAAAAAGCCGGCCAAAGCACCTACGGCTAAAGGTAAAATTGCTAAACCTTCTAAAGAGGCAAAGAATACTAAGGCGACAGCAGGTAAAAAAACTGATACGCAGAAACAGGTGAAAAATAAGACTAACGAATTGCGGAAAAAGTCAGGAGACAATAAAAAGCCGCAGGTGACACCGAAGAAAGTTACATCTAAGAAAACAACAAAACCGGTTAATAATACCAAAAAGGTAGTGCCACAGAAAAAAACGGTAAAGCGCGGCGGTAATAACCGGTAAAAGAAAAGACAGATGTTATTACAAGAGCTTAAACAAATTTTACCGCCGTATAAAGCATTGATGGGTGTGGATTTCGGAACCAAGCGCATGGGAATTGCCGTTTCGGACTTGTTGTGCGGTATTGCCAGCTCGTATAAAATCATCTATCGCGAAAGTTGGCAAAAAGATGTGGCCGAATTGAAACGTGTTGTGGCAGAAAAAGAAATCGGTGGAATTGTTTACGGTTTGCCGTTGCAAATGAACGGCGAGGAGGGGGAAACGGCGCAAGCGGTGCGCGCGTTTGCCGCAAAGTTGGCAGCGGAAATTGAATTGCCGTATACTTTTTGGGATGAACGATTGTCGTCGGCGGCGATAGAAAATTTTTTGATTAAAGAGGCGGATTTGTCGCGCGATAAGCGTAAAAAGGTGCTGGATGCTTCGGCGGCAGCATATATTTTGCAGGGTGCGTTAGATGCACTGAAATATTTGCCGTGATTTATAATAATTCTTGACGAAATGAATTTAAACGCATATAATTGCCGACAATTGTGAGTAATTATGTGCGTTTTATAATTAATTTAATAAGTTTATGAGTTTTAAGGAATTTTATCTTACGTATGGAAGGGATTATCCCATGGAGGCGGTGCGTACGGCTTATGGTTATACGCTAAACGGCAACGCGCCTAAAAGTTCTTTGGGAACAGCTATAGTATTATATGCTGCCCACAAGAAAGAAAAATATGAGGCACGAAAGAAAGAAAATTTGCTCAGTCATCATGCTTTTGTGCTTGCTAAGTGCGATAATTCGGAGTGTGTTCGGGTGTATAAGCTTTCAGCTGAAACATTTGTTGGACTAAGGTGTTTGCTTGTGTTGGCAGAGCAATTGAAGTATGATAAAGTCTCTGAAAATGTGCTGTTTGCGCGATTAGTTGAGAACTGTGCTGTGGAGACTATTTTTGAAATAGAGGCACAAAAAGACAAAGTTTTCGGTCTGTATACTCATAGTCATCGTTATGTTGCCGTAGCCGAATTGGCATACGATGAAGCAAAAGCCAAGTCTGAAGATGTTCTCGCGTTGCAAAAAGCGGCGTATGCCGTCGCAAAAAATGCCATATGTTATTTTCAGGCGTTTCAGGATGGAGCGAGCGGTGAGGCTGATATGAAGCGATATATAAAATGGCTCTATAAGCAACCTGTGCTTTTAACGCCGGCGGTTAACAACTGTTTGCAACCGCATACGGTGCTTGTGATGCCTTCTGGAACATTTCCTAGGGTTAAAGAAGTCACAACAATAGGTGGCTATTTGAAAGAAATTAGTCGAGAATTTTACGCAGATTTGCGTATTGAGGCAATTAATTTGTTTGGATTTTGAAGTATTGAACAAAAATCCCCGTTGATCTTGGTTGATCAGCGGGGGTTAGTTTTTCTGCTTAATTATTACTTTTGTAAAGCAATTTCCAGCACTTCGGAGGCTTTGGATACCGGAATAATTTTCATCTCGTTTTTAACATTATCCGGAATTTCGGCCAAATCTTTGACGTTTTCTTGCGGAATAATCACAGTCTTAATACCGCCGCGCAATGCAGCCAAAAGCTTTTCTTTTAAACCACCAATCGGCAGAACGCGGCCTTGCAAGGTGATTTCACCGGTCATGGCAACATCGCTGCGAACCGGACATTTGGTAAACACCGAAACCAAAGTGGTGAACATGGCAATACCGGCGGAAGGACCGTCTTTTGGGGTGGCGCCTTCCGGCACATGTACGTGAACATCAGTTTTTTCAAACACTTCAGGGTTAATGCCAAGTTCCGGTGAATGGGCGCGCATGACGGAGTAGGCTGTTTCAATTGACTCTTTCATTACATCACCAAGCTTACCGGTTTGGGTTACTTTGCCTTTTCCCGGCATATCAACGGCTTCAATAAATAAAATATCACCGCCGACTTCGGTCCATGCCAAACCGGTGGTTACGCCGATATGATCTTGCTTTTCGGCTATGCCGTAAGAATATTTTTTGACACCGAGATATTTTTCCAGGTTTTCAGGCGTAACTTCAATGGTGACACATTTGTCTTTATGCATCAAAATTTCTTTGGTGGCTTTGCGAGCAATGGTGGCCAGTTCGCGCTCTAAGTTGCGTACGCCGGCTTCGCTAGTATAATAACGAATGATGTCGCGGATGGCTGCGTCGGTAATGACTAATTCTGAACATTCCACGGCATTTTCATCAAATACCTTTTGCAACAGGTGACGCTTGGCAATTTCTACCTTTTCATCTTCGGTATAGCCCGAAAGGCGAATAATCTCCATGCGATCTAACAGCGGTCGCGGCATATCCAACGAATTGGCGGTGGTGACGAACATGACATCAGATAAGTCATAATCCACTTCTAAATAATGGTCATCAAAAGTATTGTTTTGTTCGGGGTCTAATACCTCTAACAGAGCTGAGCTGGGGTCTCCGCGCCAATCGTTACCGAGTTTGTCAATTTCATCAAGCAAAAACAACGGGTTAGATGTTCCGGCTTTTTTCATGGATTGGAGAATTTTACCCGGCATGGCTCCAACATAAGTGCGACGATGGCCTCTGATTTCAGCCTCATCACGCATACCACCCAGTGAAGCGCGCACAAAATGCCGATTGGTTGCGCGAGCAATGGAACGTCCGAGAGATGTTTTACCAACGCCCGGCGGACCGACCAAGCAGAGAATCGGTGCTTTCAGTCGTTTAGAACGGGATTGCACGGCTAAATATTCGACAATACGTTCTTTGACTTTTTCCAAACCGTAGTGATCTTCATTAAGAACTTTTATTGCTGTTTCTAAGTCTTTGTTTAATTTTGTTTTTTTATCCCATGGTAAATCTAAAAGCCAATCCAGATAATTATGAATAACCGAACTTTCAGGAGCACTGGAGTTCATGGCGCGCAGTTTTTTTAGTTCTGTTAAGGCTTTTTCTCGTGCCTCTTTGCTGAATTTCGTGGCATTTATGCGTTTTAAATATTCGCCGAACTCATCTTCTTCATCATGTCGCAATTCTTTTTGAATGGCTTTCATCTGTTCGTTTAAATAATATTCCTTCTGGCTTTTTTCCATTTGTTTTTTGACACGGTTTTTAATGCGGTCTTCAACTTCCCAAACAATCATTTCCGTATCAATCAATTGTAGAAGTTTATTAAGGCGTTCTTTTAAGGTTGCCGCTTCCAACAGAAATTGTTTATCGGCCGTTTTTAAATTTAAGTGTGAAGCAATCGTATCTGCCAATTTGGCATAATCATCAATTTGCTTAACGGATTGCGCTACATCAAACGGAATTTTTTTATTGGCACGTACATAATCTTCGAATTGGCTGACAACAGCTCTGGCCCATGATTCTAGCTCTTTTTCATCTTCTTTCTGCTGCGGATAGGTTTCTGTTTCAGCCGAATAATAAGTTTTATTATCATGGAATGCCGTAATTTTGATGCGTTCCATTCCTTCAACCAATATTTTGATGGTGCCGTCAGGCAATTTCAACATCTGTATGATATTACCGAGAGTGCCGACTTTATATAAATCTTTGGCGGTCGGAATTTCCGTATCGGCTTTTTTTTGCATGACTAAGACTATATCAGAGCCTTTATCATTGGCTTTCTGTACGGCTTCAATTGATTTGTCGCGACCGACGAAAATAGGCATAATCATTTTCGGGTAAACCACGACATCACGCAACGGCAAAACCGGTAAAGCAGGGTGTTTCTCTGTTTGTTCTTTATTTTTCTTTGTTTTTTCAAAAACTTCAGACATCAACATTTTCTCCGTAAAATATACTTCTTTAATATATAGTTTAGGTTAAGGCAATCGACAATAGCTATTGCCGATTTTTCCCAAAATTATTTATTTCAATGCTAAAATTTTGGCATTTTCCAGTAAATATGTTTCTATACCATCAGAAATATATTGTTTCAACGGCATAAATTCGGAATCTTTGATTGTGGGTAATATCTCTTTGATTAGAGGAAAAGGAGAAGTGCTCATAAATTCATCAAAAGCCAAAACGAAATTCGTTTCTTCCGATAAATATTCACCTTTACCGCATTCCGGGAATTTTTTCATCCAGTTTGAAAATAGCTGATTTGCTAAATTATTTAAATGTGTTGTTGTCATAATAAAACCCTTTCTGTAAATAATATAATTCTTATTTACAAGCAAATCAATAATATTTTTATTATATGTGAATATTTTTCTTATTATAATTTCATCAAAAGTATGAAATGAGATAGATTGAAAAGGATGAAATGCGGATTATTTGAATTTATCGGAGGATATTGATATGATTAGATTAATTCAAGTGGTATTATTGGGAGCGGTTGTTTTCGGTGTGGTATATTTTATGGAGGAAATTAACAAGGGGAGTATTAATCCGAGTGCTATTTTACAGCAAAAAACACAGGAAATTACTTCTGTGACTCAGCAAATGATGAATAATGTTTATGAAGATATGTCAACGGATGTTGACAACGGTATTGATGAAGTTTCAACGGAAACACAGCAAATGGTTCGGCAAATTATGCCATAACTAGTGAACCAATTCAGCGGCGGCAACGTAGTCGAATTTTCCGGAGCCGAGCAGAGGTGGTTTTTTAACCGTGATAACTTCACGCGGAATCCATAATTCGCTGATGCCTTGAGCTTGGAAATATTGGCGAATTTGTGTTGTATTTGCTGTTTCTTCTGATGTGATGAATATTAATTTTTCACCTTTTTTCTCATCATCAATGGCAATAATACCTTGCTTTGCATCCGGATAGAGTTGGTCTAAAAGCTGTTCGACAGCGGTTAAAGACACCATTTCGCCACCGATTTTAGCGAAACGTTTGGCACGACCTTCAATTTGCATGAAACCATCACCGTCAACGCTGACAATATCTCCGGTATCATACCAGCTATCGGCTTTTTGCAAAACATTCGGATTTTCAGACAACATGTAGCCAAGCATAATATTATCTCCTTGAATAGACAGACGGCCACCGCCGGAAACACCATTAACCGGAGTTAAACGATATTCTATGCGAGGTAACAGTCGGCCGACCGTTCCTTCTTTATAAAACATTGGTGTATTTACGGCCAGAACCGGCGCGGTCTCAGTAGTGCCATAGCCTTCAAAAATACGCACGCCGAATTTTTTGAGCCATAATTCAAGGGTTCTGGTTTTTAGCTTTTCTCCGCCAACAACGGCAAAGCGCACCGGAAAGAAATCATAAGGATTAGCCATGCGTCCATAGCCGTATAAAAATGTATCAGTGCCTAAAACCGCAGTCGCTTGAATATCGTAAGCAACTTCCGGAATAATTCTATAGTGCAATGGCGACGGATAAAAATAGGTTTTAACGCCGTTTAGCAGTGGTAAAATTGTGCCCACTGTTAAACCAAAGCTATGAAACATAGGTAAGGCGTTTAAAATAATATCTTGAGAGTGGAAAGGCACGGCCAAATGTATTTGTAATGTGTTTGCCTGAATATTTCGGTGTGACAGTAAAACGGCTTTCGGCAGGCCTTCAGAGCCGGACGTAAACAGAATTACTGCTGCTTTTTCGGCATTGGTTTGGACTGGTAAGCGTTGCCAATACTTTTTTAGGCCTATCAGCTTGGTTAAAAGTGAGATATGTGTGGCAAAATCCTCTAAATATATAATTTGGCAGTTCTGACGCTGTAAGATTTGCTCCAGTCGTTCTAACTTGCCTTGTTCAATAAAACGGTGTGATGTAATTACCTGTCTTAAAGCCACGGTTTGCAAACAGGACAGGAATTGTTTGTCGCCGAGCGAGAAATTCAGCATAACAGGAATTTTATCAGCACTATGCAAGGCAAAAAAGCTAACGACTCCGGCCAGACTGTTCGGCAATAAAATACCGACTTTTTCATCATCAGTAAAGGCTTTTTGGTAAGCAACGCCAAGCACATAGGTTTTGCACAGAAATTGGGCGTATGTAAGCGTTTTCTTCATGACGTCCAGTGCAATTTTATGTTTGCTGCCATAAAGTTTTTCTGCCTGTAATAAACTGTTAAACAGCGGTATATTTTTCTCGGTTGTATCATAGATCATGTTGGCCATGATGTCATGTAGCTGCAGAGAGGTTAGGCGGCGTCGCTCTCTTACGGAAATGTTTTCCGGCAAATTGACAGTACATGGCGGCATAATACTTAATTTTATATGAGGAAAGATTTGGGTACGAATTAAATTTTGAATGTATGAAAATTTTGAATATTGGGCGCCATCAATGCGTAGGGGCACTAATTTTGCTCCCGATTTGGCGGCAATAACGCCGGCGCCCTCATAGACTTTCATCAATGAGCCGGTAACACTGATTCTGCCTTCAGGAAAAATCATAACCGTTTTGCCTTTGCTGACTTCATTGATCAGAGCGCGAATGGCGAGTGGGCTGGTCGGATTGAGCGGGTAAAAGTCTACAATGCCGCTGAATAAACGCACATACCACTTATTTCCCCAACCGCTGTCAATGGCAAATGTGATTTTGCGTGGCAGATAAGCGGCAATCAGAACGCCGTCCAGCAAAGATACGTGATTGGCAATGATTAAAGCCTTTGAGCCGGCTTGGCGCAAATTTTGAATACCGTTAACCTGAACATGATAAAATAAGTTCAGTATGGTGCAGAAAATGGAGCGTAGCAATGCTACAGGTAACAGCTGGCAAATATAAAAAGCTACGATTGCGCTGATAATTGCAATGATTAAGAATAGATCGGTTATGCGGCAACCGGCGGCGATTAAAATGCCGGATAACAGGGAAATACCGACCATACCCAGGGCGTTAATGATGTTGTTACCGGCGATAACGGAAGCCACAAATTTTTTAGGAGCCTTTTTCTGCATTAAGGTATTGAGTGGCACAATATATAAGCCCCCCATAAAAGCAAAGCCGAATAAGCAAAAGGCAATGGCCAAACCGTGCGGTAAAGTTAAGAATTGTGCTAAATCCAGCGCATTTTCCGGTGCCGTAAAACCAGCAGACAGTAGATATATTGCAAAAGCGAAGACACTTAGTCCGATGGCGCTGATCGGTACGTAAATGACTGAAATTTCTCCTTTTAACAGCTTGTTACAGCAAAGAGAACCGGCGCCCACACCAATTGAAAATAGAATTAAAAACAGTGTTACAACCTCTTTTTCGGTGTTAAAAACTTTGCTGCATAACGGAAACAGTTGGGTTAAGAAAAATGCACCAAGAATCCAAAACCAAGTGGCGCCAATAATGGCACGAAAAACAATGGTGTGTGAGCGGATAAGTGATAAATTCTCTTTGATTTGCCGGAAGATATTGAAACTGATGTTTAATTTAGGTTGCAGACCGGCATTTAACGGAATTTGCCAACCGGCGCATAAACCGACTATAGCACAAACCAAAAGCAGGGCAATACTGGCATTGACTGGCAGAAGGGTGCCGAGCGTGGAACCGATAATAATGGAAATATATGTGCTGGCTTCTGTGTAAGCGTTACCGGCAATCAGTTCTTCCGAGCGCAATAATTGTGGCAACAATGCATATTTAATAGGGCCGAAAAAGGTAGATTGCATTCCCATCAAAAACAGGATAACCACCAGTAGAGCAGGGATTTTTATTGTGAAAACAACGCCGGCGGCCAGCATAAGCATTAATTCGGTTAATTTTAATATGCGCACCATTTTGGCACGGTTATATTTATCGGCCAGCAATCCAGCCAATGCCGAAAACAAAAAATATGGCAAAATAAATACGCCGGCAATAATGTTGGCGTATAGGCTGACAGTTTGTTCGTCGGCTAACATTTTATAAGCCACAAATGTCATTAAAGTATTTTTAAACAGATTATCGTTAAAAGCGCCGAAAAATTGCGTTATTAACAGCGGCACAAAACGCTTGCCGCGCCACAGGTTATTTACCATAAATTTTCCTTACGGTTAATTAAAACTCCAACTTAAGCCGAACAACGCACGATAATCATTAGATGCCGCCTGATGTTCCGGATTGAAACGCACGCCGGCTTCCGAACGCAGACTGATATTTTCGCTTAAATCTTTGTTCCAATAAGCCATAAGTCGCAATTCGCGCTTTTCCGGTTTCAGGCTTGCCTGATAGGTTTGTCGATAGACTTCATCTGAAAAATTATCACGCCCGCTCGGAAAGTCAACAAAAAGCCGGCCTTTTTCCACTCTCAACGGAGATGATAAACGTAAACCGCAATCTGTGGATTTATCAACTTTATAATTGGCGTCTAACGCAAAGCTGCTGCTTGTTAAATCAGATGTTTTGAGCATATTTGAGTTGAAATTTTGGCCTTTGGTATAGCCGCGATAATAACTGCCAGAAAATGTCCATTTCGGTGTTATAAACCATGAGGCTGTCATACCGATCGTGTATGTGTTACCGCCTTCAAGGCCAAAGGCACCGTCACCGTTTGCACCAAGCATGGCGTCTTTTTCATATAAAATACCTGATGATATGCCGAATGCAAATTTTTCTCCTTTATGTAAATTAATTTCGGCATTCATACCGTATGCCGGACGATCAAAAGTGGCATCCCTATAATCGTAATCGCCGTCATAAAGTCCGTTATGACCAGTTACGGCTTCAATGCGGAAAGCTGTGTTGTTATTTAAATGATAGGTGTGATATACGCCGTAGGCGTTTTGAAATGCCATGAACGGATTTTTTAACGCGGCGGCTTTTCCGTCAGATGATTTATAAGTGGTATTTTCACTGAAATAGAAGCCGTATTCATTACTTCCGTGTTTGTAGGTCATGTCCATTAATCCTACACCAATACCGTTTTTCTTCAGACTTCCTTGTGCAAATGAGAAACTGAAATTACCGTCGGTTTGAGTTTGTATCCGTCGTGGCATAGCAATATTGGCCACGTCATCTTTGAGGGATTTATAACCGCTGTGAGTAGTTCTGATATAATTTGATGTGGCAAAATCAAACGGTCGGTTATAACGGTCAAATGCTGTAATGGAGGCCGGCAAGGCATTGGCAAATGCCGCTTGCATGCTGGCTGGAACTGATAAAAGAGCGCCGTTTAATGACACTCGAGCACTTTGTGTGCTGTAACCACTGAAAGAAGAAACGCTGTATATACTCGGATTATCGGAAACATACTGCACGGCTTGTCCCAAATCTACCAAACCGGCACCATAAACGGCTTTAAATCCGGCCTCATCATAATTAGCATAATCTGTTGCCTTAGTCTTATTAGCGGTTGTAATCAACAAATCCACGGCCTGTGCTGCGCTCATATAAGGATAAGCTCCCAATATAAAGGCCAATGCACCCGAAACAACCGGTGTTGCTTGCGATGTTCCGCCTGTGGCGTAATATTCATAATTTAAATGCCCAGGCTCACCCGGTCCATACATACCTTTAATCAATGTATTACCGGAAAATGTGCCGCCCGGCGCCGTAATACAGTAGCTTCCCGTTGCACCGCAACGGTTTGAATAATCCGATATTTTATAGCTGACCAGATTGCCGGATGTATCAACCGTTACGTCTGCCGCCGCCACAATCAGCATTGGCACTTCCTTAAAAGCCTCAAGCAGTTTAATACCGGATTCCAGGTCCGGATTGGAAATGGAATGATTGCCGGCCGCGCGTACCACCGCAATATCATTAGGTTGCGAAGTCGGTGAATTTCTGTTTTTATTGATAATGGCATTAATACCGGTGCGATAATCTGCAGAAATTTGGCTTTCAGACACCAAAGTTGAAG
>JAZNQW010000004.1:0-14818 GCA_045590435.1 Alphaproteobacteria bacterium
ACTATGATACCCGCACCAAGTGCTTGCTCTCCGTCAATGGTATCAACCGTTATTGCCACTACCGACGAACTAACTTCGTCAATGACATCTTCCAATGCCGGTTCAACTTCCGATACGAGCTCTGCGGCACTGACTGGCAGCGCCCCAAAACACATCATTAAGATCAGAAAAACACGTTTCATTGATGCTCTTTCATCATTTGATTAAAATATTTGAAGAAATCCGAATCAGGTGACAAAACCAATGATGTGCTATCATCTGCCAAAGATTTTTTATAGGCTTCAAGTGAACGGTAAAATTCGTAAAAATTTACATCTTGACCTACGATTTTGTTCCACAGCTTTACCGCATCTTTATCACCCTGACCGCGCGTAATTTGTGCATTTCTTTCAGCCTTAGCCACAATGATTGTAGCCTCCTTATCGGCTTTAGCACGAATATTTTGAGCTTCCTGTTGGCCTTTAGCTCGAAATTCCTTAGCATCACGTTCACGCTCGGTACGCATACGGTGATTAATGGCTTGCATCACTTCAATCGGCAAATCTGCACGACGAATCCGCACGTCTGCTACACTCACTCCGATGGCTTCAGCATCTTTTTTCACCGTAGCACTGATATCGCGCATAATTTGGTTGCGCTTTTCTGAAAGCAATTCAGTTAATGTCACGCGCCCCAAAACCTTACGCAACGAGGAATTAACAATTTCTGCCAACTTACTTTGTGCCTGAGCTTCCGTGCGCACCGTCTGATAAAATTTCAACGGGTCAATAATTTTGTAACGTGTGAAACTATCCACATCCAAACGCTTTTTATCGTTCAATACCACCTCTTGTGCCGGTGGATCCAAATTCAAAAGTCGCGAATCGTAAAATACCACATTTTGAATAAACGGCACCTTAAATTTCAGTCCCGGCTCGTTCACCAAACGCACCGGCTCACCGAATTGTAATACTATAGCCTGTTCCGGCTGATAAACTATATATACCGAACTGAAAAACAATATTAAGAATACGCCGAATATCACAATTAATCCTTGCAACCAACCAAATTTCGTCATTTTCTTTCTCCCCTCATCCTACTTATTACCTAACGGCAGAACCGGTAGCATATTGCCTTTTTGCGAAGGATCAATAATCACTTTTTGTGATTTTTGCAACACTTCTTCCATGGCGTCCAAATACATTTTGCGCACCGTTACGCTTTTACCATCCTTATAGGCCTCATACACAGAAGCAAAACGCTTAGCCTCACCTTCAGCCTTATTCACCGTGGCCGAACGATATGCTTCGGCCGCTTGCGAAATTTGTGCAGCTTTACCTCTGGCGTTCGGTATTACTTCATTACGATATGCTTCTGCCTCGTTTTTAAAACGTTCCATATCGGCTTTGGCACGTTGCACTTCATTGAAGGCATCCACCACTTCACGTGGCGGATCAGCTTTTTGCAATTTCACACGCACAATTTGCACACCGGCATCAAATTCGTCCAATACCCGTTGCAATTCTTCTTTTGTATCATCTTCAACTTTACCGCGGTCACCCGTAATAATCGGTTGCATTTCCGACTGTCCGACGATTTCACGCAACACCGACTGAGCCGCCACACTTACCGTTTCATCCGGTGAACGCATGCTGAATAAATAGTTTTTGGCGTCTTTAATTTTCCACACTACTGTCAGATTAATATCCACAATATTTTCATCACCGGTCAACATATGACTTTCCGTGAAGGCATTGTTGCGACCGTTACGATAACGATTATCCAATGTACCAAGGTTAATACTGCGTTCCTGCGTTACATTAACTTTTATCACTTCTTCTATCGGCATAGGCCAATGATAATGTAAGCCCGCTTCAGTTGTTTCCAAATATTTACCAAAGCGCAAAACTACACCTTCTTCACTTGGTTGCACCTGATAAAAACCGGATGTCAGCCACAATGCCAAAATAATCAGTAACCCATATTTTATATAGCCTCCCCAATTATCTTTCGGTGCTTGTAATTTGCCGATTTTTGCAAAATTGATAATTTTGCTACGTTTTAAAATATCGCCCTCGGCGGTCCAAATACCGTCATCACCGGCGCCGTTATCCCATGGATTTATTTTTTTTGCCATAATATTTCCTCTTGCTAAACGTGAATTTATAGCATAAACATAATGCAAATCGTAATTAAAAACAACGTGATATCGCATAATATCCACACGGAGCAAATTATATGACCGAAATCGAAATTACCGCGCTAATACAGCAATTTTACGCATCTGAGAACATTGCCGACGTTAAACTTTTAGGTAATCGCTTGATTGTTCAACTGCAAAACATCAATGAAGATAAAGCGCAGGTTGAAAAGTTAAAACAAGCCTTAAGCGCGGCCATGCCCGATTATAAAATTTCGGTTATTTTTATATTGAATCAAAACATAAATATCGGTATACAAACTATTGAAAAATGGCACATAAACGGCATCAAAAAAATTATCGGCGTAGCTTCCGGCAAAGGTGGTGTCGGTAAATCGACCACCGCTGTTAACTTGGCATTGGCTTTGGCTGATTTAGGGCAACGAGTGGCTTTGGTTGATACAGATATTTACGGGCCGTCTGTGCCAACCATGCTCGGTTATGAAGGCACTCCGCTCAGATCATCTGACGGCAAACATTTCACTCCTTTTTTGGAATATGGAATTAAGTCGGTTTCCATCGGTTCTTTAATTGACCGTAACACACCGCTAATTTGGCGCGGTTCAAAGGCTTGCGGTGCCATTGAGCAACTGTTAACCGAAACCGAATGGGGGGAAGTTGACGTCATGGTGCTTGATATGCCGCCCGGCACCGGTGATATTTTAATTACGTTATCTCAGCGCGTTGATTTTGCCGGTATTGTCATTGTTTCAACCCCGCAGGATATTGCTTTAATTGATGCCATTAAAGGCGTTAATATGTTTAAAAAAATCGGCACACCTGTGCTCGGTATTGTTGAAAATATGAGTTATTTTATTTGCCCGCATTGCGGAGAACGCAGTGATATTTTCGGTCATGAAGGCGCTAAAGCCACGGCAGAAAATATGGGAGAAACGTTTTTGGGTGAAATTCCACTCGATATGCAAATTCGCAGCACTTCCGACAACGGCACACCAATTGTCGCAAGTGCACCGGATAGTCCCTACAGTCAGGCATATACCTCTATTGCTCAAAAAATTCTGCAACGTATTTAAACGCATTCGTTCTCAATGTTCGGTGCGCGCCAAAGTTAGTGCGTAAATTTTCTTTGCACCGGCTTTCTTCAAAACTTTGGCACATTCAATCAACGTTGAACCGGTCGTTTCTACATCATCAATCAGCACAATTTTGCGGTCTTTAATTTTTTGCGGTTCAACAACGGAAAACGCATGTTTTAAATTATTGCGCCTTGCACTGCCGCTTAACTGAACTTGAGGAACGGTATGTTGCACACGTTGTAACGCAAAATAATCCGCCTCAATACCGGTACATTGTGCCAGATGCCGCACCAATAATGCCGATTGATTGTATCGACGTTCCAACAAACGCCGACGATGTATAGGCACCGGAACAATTAAATCCGGCTCTTCCGCCCATATATCATGACCGGCTCGCCATAGCATATCTCCTAGCGCCGCAGCATATATAGTTTTATCGGCAAACTTAAACTTCAAAATCAAGTTTTTAGAATTGTCATCATAAATAAAGGCAAACCGACGTAACGTAAATATCGGATGTTTTTGTTGCAAACACGTTGCACATAATTGCTTACCGCTGCCGTGTATTGTTGTTTCATCCGTGAACGGCCGACCGCAGCAAGCGCATAGAGGTGCGGAAACAAAGCGTATTTGATTAAAACATTGTGGACATAAACCATTGCGTTCGCTTAAAATTTTGCCGCATTTCATACAACGCGGCGGCAACACAGCATTAATCAAAAGACGCCAAAATTTAATCATTCAACTTTAAATCCGCCAAGGCTTGATGGATAAGATTCATGCGATCAACCACAACCATTCCGGCCGAACTCATAACTTTTTTCTTATCTTGCACCGAAGTCAATCCATGCGTTAATATGTCTGCAGCATACCCCATGGTAGAGGTAAACGGCAACGACTCACCTGCCACAAATGCAATTATCGGTTTTTTATGTGACAATGAAGCATAATATTCCGCCGCTTGCAATTCATATGCGTTATCAGCCTTGCCAATTAAGATAATGGCGCGTGTTTTCTCGTCTGCCATAAATTTTTCCATCAGCGGACAAAAATCCGTTCCGATAATCATGTCGTCCCCCAAACCAATAACGGTCGATTGTCCCAAACCGGCTACGTTGGTTTCAATAATACCCTCATATGTTAACGTTGACGCGCGTGAAATAATACCGATTGAACCACTGTGTAACAAATCTTCCGGAAAAATACCGAGCCTTGCTTCGTTCGGCGTCATCAAACCAGGCGTATTCGGTCCGATTAACAGTGTTTCCGAGCCTTTTAACATGGCTTTAATTTCAAGCATATCATGCACCGGAACCCCTTGAGCTATGGAAACAGCCAATTTAATCCCTGCTTCAACGGCTTCTCGCACTGCTTGTTTCACGGCGCGTGCCGGCACAAACAACACACTGGCGTCAATCGGCATATTTTTAATAGCCTCTTTAACATTGGCAAAAACCGGCACACCCAAATGTTCGCTTTGAGTATAATTCGGTGATGTACCGGCCACCACTTTGGTGCCATTGTCTATGGAACGTTTTATGTGGAACGAAGCCTGAATACCGGTAATTCCCTGCACCAAAACACGCGTATTTTTATCGGCCAAAATAGACATCAGTCGTTTATCTCCATTTTTTCAATCAGCTTATCAATCGCTTCATTGGTATTTTCGGCAAACACGATCGGTAAATTTGTTTGCTGTAAAATCGCCCGTGCTTCTTCTTTGTTAGTCCCTTCCAGCCGCACAATCATAGGCACATTTAAACCGACTTCTTGTGTGGCGGCAATAATGCCGTCGGCAATTAAATTACAGCGCAAAAAACCACCTAAAATATTAATCAAAATCCCTTCAACACGCGGATTAGTCATAATAATTTTAATTCCCTGCGCTATTTTATCTTTATCCACACCGCCTTTCACATTCAGTGTACACGCAGTGTTTCGCCCTTTAGACCTGATAACATCCATAGCTTCCAGTGCTAAGCCTTCGCCGTTAACAATGCAACCGATATTGCCGTCAAAATCGGCATAATGAAACCCATTTCGTTTGGCCTTCAAAACCCGAGGATCTTCCTCATAATCATCATGCATGCGCCAAATATCCGGATGTCGAAACAGAGCGTTATCATCAAAATTAATTTTGGCATCAAGTGCAAACAACTTTTTAGTACGCGTTATGCCCACCGGATTGATTTCAATCATCTGCGCATCCAAATTCACAAAAGTCACACGTAACTTATTTAAGAATTCACGAAAACCTTCCAAATACGTTTTATCCAGAGATAAAAAATCCAGAATTTTTTGCAACTGCGTTTCCGTAATCGGCTCGTTATATTTAAGCGGCAAACGCAGAATCTTGTCTTCCGCTCCTTCATGAAAATAAAGCAAATCTTTATCAATCACATCAGAAATCAACAACACCATTGCCGGTATTGAGCTATCTATAATCATACCGGTATAAAACAGTCGATTCACGTGCTTAAATGCTTCAACATATACCTTACTTACCAGCCGCCCTTTTGGACCGGTTTGTTCGGTTACCAACGTATTATTCAGCATTTGGGCTGTTTCATAAGTAATATTGGTAATTTGTGTCACTTGGCGAATACCACCTTTGGAATTAGCCGCATGTTCCAAAAAATATCCGGAATGTCGTGCTCCGGCTTGAATTTGCGCTTTTAACATCCACGGACCGCGCGAACTTATTTTTTGCGCCACACGCTTAGCTTCAGCAGGCGTATAAGCAATGCCGCCGGCCGGCACATTAATTCCGTATTGCGCCAAAATTTGCTTAGCCTGATATTCGTGAATATTCATTTTAAGTTCGTTTACTCCGCATTCTGAGCATATTGCTTTATCTTTTCAATCATTGACATCATACCGTTACGTCGGCTCGGTGTCAAATTCTCTTCTAATCCGAGTTTAGCAAAAATTTTCTGAACATCAATCTTTTTTATTTCATCTGCTGATTTATCGTTATAAATGGTAAAAACAATAGCTATAATACCTTTAACCAAAAGCGCATCACTGTCGCCGCAAAAATGAATGCAATTCGGCTTAAATTGCGGCACCAACCAGACTTGCGATTGACATCCTTTAACCAGCCATTGTTCGGTTTTAAATGAATCGTCCAACGCCTCTAAATGGCGTCCCAAATCAATAACATATTGGTATTTTTCTTCCCAATTTTCAAAAAAACCGAAATTTTCAATCAATTCATCCACATTCATCTAAAAAAGCTCCAATAATTCTTTAGCTTCGTCGGTCATTCTATCCGGTGTCCATGCCGGCTCCCACACTAATTTTACTTCCACTTTGCCCACGCCTTCGGTTGATGCTGCGGCATCTGCTACCTGTTGCGGCAAAACACCGGCAATCGGGCAAGTCGGCGCCGTTAATGTCATTTCAATATATAAGTCACCAACGTCGTTTTGATCAATTTTGTAAATCAGGCCCATATCATAAACGTTGATCGGAATTTCCGGATCCGTAACCGTGCGAATCTGCTCAACAATATCGAACATTTTCGCCTTTTGCGTATTATCGCTCAGAGTTTCACCGGCATAAGCAGAGTATTCCACCGGTGTCATCTCTTCTGTTGCTTCATCAACTCGACTCATTGCCTGCAACAAGCGACTTTCGGTGGCGCCAACGGTTGCATCTTGCTTAACTTCCGGCCATTCGGTAACAAATTCATCTTCTTTTTTTACAGTGTTTTCCGTCATCAGCTTTCTCTAAAAAATTTTTCTGCTTTTAAGAGCGCTTCAACCAAAGCGTCTATATCTTCTTTACTGCTATATAAACCGAGTGATGCCCTTGCCAATGAGGTATATCCCATACGATTAACCAACGGTTCGGCACAATGATGTCCGGTGCGTATGGCCACGTTTCCTTTATTAAGCACAAAAGCCAAACCCTGCGGATGAATCTTATCAAGCGCAAAACTGAACACTCCCCCTTTATTCGTTGCCGTGCCAATAATTTTCAAATTTGGTACCTCAAGTAAACGCGCAGTTGTATAAGCCGTTAATTCTTGTTCGTGTTGCATAATATCGCTTAATCCGATTCGTTGCATGTATCTCAGCCCTTCTGCCATACCGATAGCCTGAACTGACGCTGCCGTTCCGGCTTCAAAACGTGCCGGAATTTCAGCAAAAGTTGTGTGCTGATAGGTTACATGGTCGATCATATCTCCGCCGAATTGGTAAGGAGGCATGGCGCTTAAAATTTCAGCCTTGCCATATAGCACGCCGATTCCTGTCGGTCCATAAGTTTTATGACCGGAAAATGCTAAGAAATCGCAATTTAAATCTTGTACATCAATCTGATGATGAACAGCAAACTGACAAGCATCAACCAAAATTTTAGCACCGACCTGATGGGCTGCCACCGCCATCTTTTTAATCGGAAAAATCGTACCTAAGACATTACTCATAGCGGTAACAGCCACCAGTTTGGTTTTTTCGTTCAAACTATGTAAAAATTCTTCTTCCAAATAACTACCGTCATTTGCAATGGCGAAAACCCGTAAAATTGCACCGGTTTTAGCACAAATTTGTTGCCACGGCACTAAATTAGCATGATGTTCCGCCTCAGAAATCAACACTTCGTCACCGGCATGTAAATTCTGTAAACCCCAAGTGGCGGCAACCAAATTAATTGATTCGGTAGCGTTGCGGGTAAAAACAATTTCACGCGATTCACGAGCATTAATAAATTGACACACGGTTTGTCGCGCCGCTTCAAATTCAGCGGTAATTTGTTCGGCAAAAGTATATGATCCGCGATGCGCATTGGCATAGCAGGTTTGATAAATATGTAACATTTTATCCAACACCGTCTGCGGCTTTTGTGCCGAAGCGGCCGTATCTAAAAACGCTATCGGCCGACCATTTTGCAGTTGGCTCAAAATCGGAAAATCCTTGCGTATTTGATAAACGTCAAACATTGTTGTTACCCATAAATTATTTATCCATATTTAGACCGCAAAAAATATTTTTTCAAGTATAAAATGTCAGGTTGAGTAACTGAGAAAAAGGATTTAACTGCGCATATGCAAAAATTTGGATTGAATAGTTGACAAGTGCCGCATTTTCAGGTAGAAAATAGCAAAATGTGAGCCGCCCGAAAATCATTATTCAGGCCGTCAAACATGATAAAGATTGTGCGTTTGTATAAGGTATCCGTAGCTCAATTGGATAGAGTGTCGGCCTCCGACGCCGAAGGTTGCGAGTTCGAGCCTCGCCGGATACGCCAATAATAGAAAAAACAGACTTTCCTCTTTGGAATGTCTGTTTTGTGTTATTATTGCCCTTGGTTGCTCGTTCTCTTGCTCCGTAAGCTCGCGCCTTTTGCGCTTGCCAACTGCGCTTCGGTCACTTGTCTACTAAGTTCGCCTACACTACCGTGTCGGCTCACCAAGTAGTCTGCGCCTCTCGTTACAAAACAAGCATTAAGGCTTGTTTTGTTTCCTCCAGCCTCGCCGGATACGCTAAACTTTAAAGCCGCTGAAATTCAGCGGCTTTAAGTTTCGAAACTTATATATTTTATTAAGCTTTAGCTTGCTTAGATTGAATAGATTTTTTAATTTGCTTAGCTTCTTCGGTTAATTTCGTATTAGAAGTTTTAGCCAAATAAGAATCCAATCCGCCATTGTGTTCAATCGAACGCAATGTCTTAGAGCAGATTTTCATCTTAAATACTCTGTTTAATGTTTCACTGAACAATGAAACAACTTGCAAGTTAGGCATAAAACGACGACGCGTTTTGTTGTTGGCGTGGCTGACGTTGTTGCCGCTCATAACACCTGTGCCCAAAATTTCACATTTTTTTGACATTTTTAATTTTCCTTAAGTTAAATTTAACAATATTGTTACGGATTAATACATTGATTCGTATCATAAGTCAAGCAAAAATATTGCCTAAAAGCAAAAAATCGCTTTTTTATTCGTTATCTTTCTTTATATCCGAATTTTTATCATCTAAATACATGTTAAATTGATGTTTTCTTTCTTCAATAACCATTTTGCAAACATCTATAGCGTTACGGATAGGTAAAGAATCGTATTTCGGCTCAGCCTTAATTTCATTCAAACAGGTCATAAAACTTAATGCCGGTATCTTATTATCAGTAATTTCCCTAACAGCTTGAACTTGTTGTTCCGACGGCAAATCCTTCCACTGTGCCATAGTCAGAAGCGTATAGTCCATCCTTTCTGATGTGACAGTTTCAGCCTGTACGTTTTGATTTTGCAACACTGTTTTTTGAGTGTCGTTATTCACAACAATGGCATTATCAAAAAGATGATATTGTTCGTAAATCGTTACCGGTACCCCAACCAACAAAATGAACCCCAATAAAATACCACCAAACCAAGCCATACCTTTGGCAAACCATTTTCTATCTGTCCAATGGCGCCAAATCACCAAACTTGTAATCAAAACATACGGCAATATGCCTGTAACGAGACAATAACCATACAGCCATATAAACGCATGCAAGCTGATTGGGTATCCGTCTAATGAGCCAATAAAATTGAGTAATGCGCTAATCATCCAAGTAACAAAAGCTGTCAGTATGATGTTACGATTATCTTTTTGTTTGACGAATATTAGAGCTAGGCTGAGATAAGCCATTGATGCCACCAAACGTCCCACAAAAAATCCTATCAAATAAGCAACTGTTGTTCCCATTTTTATCACCTTTTCTTATTTTTTTACTTAACTTCCATAACCTCCGTTGCTCGGCGGTGTCATTCCGCCTCCACCGTAACCGGTCGCGAATTTTTGCCGATTGGCAAAGGTTAATTCCATGCCGGCATGCGAAATTTTATATTGTCGATTTTTATTGATTTCTAACTTGGTGCCATCAGAAAAATTCATTGTTACACCACCCTCTTTTAATACAACAATATTCAGTGTGATTGCACCCGGTGTGCCTGTCTTATAATTAATCTTCTGCAGACGACCGTACCCATCCGTAGAAATTTTGCAACTTCTTCCCAGAATCCGCATATCATTGCGACTTAAATCCAACCGGCGATTATTTTCCATAAACTTACTTACTTTAAAGTCTTTGCCCGTGAAAACTTTTGCATTCCCTGCTTGCAAAACGTTAAAATTTTCAGCTTCCATAAACAAACGCACTCCATCCGGATAAGAAATGCGTTGTTTGCGCAAATCTATTTCCAGTTGGTTAGGTAACCGACAAGACACTATTTCGGTGCCTGCGCTTGAAATGCTTACACCATTCTTATATTCTTCGGTATATACCTTTTTGTTGTTCGGACGTTCTCTTGTTACGCCGTTTGACTGTTTGCCGAGTGGTTGTTTTTTTTCAATTTGATGCGCCTTAAAATCTATTTTCACCTTAGAGCCGCCTGTTGTTTGGTAAACCTTTTCTCCCACACGTTTCCATTGCGGCATGGCGGCGTTAATTTTAATTTCCATCTCACAAACGGCTTTTTCAAAATCCTCACATATAGCATTCAGCCTTTGCCGTAAATCAGCATCAAAATGATTATGGCTCAACTCATTGCGTAATTGGCGCCATGGTTTCCATCTCTTTTCATAATCATTGGCAGAAATCAGTTTATGGCGGCATATAAATTCCCATGCACCTTTGCTGCCGCAATTTTGCCCGTTAGCCAAACATAAACTCATCATCTGACATTCAAGCGTATTATAAGCACGCAGAAAATATTTCCGCTGATGATAATCTGCTTCCAATGATGTAAATTTATCGTCCAGAACCTGTATATCATCTATTACCCGCACATTATCCGTCACCTTAGAAATACTGTTTAACAGCGGTTTGCGCTTATCGCTCAGCAGTGGTACATTAATTTCAAGTAACAGCGGCATCTCCGGGTTTTCATGGCGAAACGCTTTAACGCGCGAGATAAAGTGCGAATTACTTTCCGATGCTGCGCGCCACATATAATTCGGATACAAAGCCTGCAGTTCCGACCGAAAGAAATTTCCCGCTTCCCCATAACTTTTAATGCGTCCCATCACACTTTTATCGCATAAATCACGATAAGATTGTAAATATTTACGCCGCAACATATCATTTTTTTCAGCCTCTTCCGGCTTAAATTTTCCCAACGAATCTAATGTATCTAATTGGTGCCGCATTAAA
Source organism: Alphaproteobacteria bacterium (assembly GCA_045590435.1). Classification (GTDB taxonomy): domain Bacteria; phylum Pseudomonadota; class Alphaproteobacteria; order RF32; family CAG-239; genus RUG410. Next base: position 11,354 of record JAZNQW010000004.1, read on the forward strand.
TGTCTTATATTCAGAAAATCTTGCAGGCGTGCCGCTGACGGAATAAATCCGTCTTTTTCCGCCTGTTTCAAGAAATCGTCATGTGAACGACCGCCATATATACTGCGGCAAATTTCATAGCTTTTATCGGACAGCGAATTAATGGATTCCAGCACCATATTTTCATACGTTGCCAATCCCTCGGATGCAATAATATTCATAAAAGTTCGAACATATTCTTTTTCGGTTAAATATGGTTGTTCATCAAAAAACTTAACCAAGTTGAGCAGCATTCTGAATTCAATCAGCGTTTTCCTCTCAGTTAATGCTTCTGCCACCGGCATTTGCGCATTTTTCTCAGCTTTATATACGGCTTTGAATTTGCCGTCTATCACAAACAATGATTCGCCAAGTGTTTGCTCTTTTGGAAATGCCGCCGAATAGCGTTCCACCGGGCTGGGAAGTTCCACATCTATATTTGACACATCATATTCGTCAGGAATGTAAAATATTTTCGGTAGCTTCACATCTTTCTGCGGATCGGTATGATTAAGCGAAATATACGCATAGTGTTGCTGTTTATCAAAATTTTCATTCACAAAATTTTCATAAGCCCGACATTCATATTTATTGGCATATTCTATGTGCCACGGAAAATCTATTTTCGGCGAACCATACATCTGAAGAATCTGGTGCGTGGCCATTTCCAACGTGCTAAATTTTTGTGCTATCATTTCCAAACCGCGTGAAAAATACAGATAGTCCTCATACATCGCCAGCAGATTTTTCTTCTGCTTCGGTGTCACTGATGTACTATACATATTAATTTGCGGCAACATTTTCGAATCCTTTTATCGGTCAGTTTTTGATAAGTACTATATTTTATCATCTGAGTCAATGCTTGCATCAAAAAAACCGCTTTTTCAAGCGGTTTTCTCTCACATTCTTTGGATTTTACGCCACACTTTCCTCACTGATCGTCTGGCTTTTATCTAAAAAACCCAATTTTTCCTCTATCTCCCAAATCACGCGCAGTGCATCTAAAGCCTGCTCGCCGTTCACACGCGGTGTTGCTTCGCCGTTCACACATTTCACAAAGTGCGTCAGTTCAGCTTGCAATGGTTGATTGGTCGGAATAAACAACTGTTCCACACTGCCTTTCAAACCATAATTCATCCACTCCGGAATTTCTTCCTGATTAACATATGGCATACGTCCTTGAGCGTGAACGTTAATGCTTTGATTGATGAAATCCAAATCAATATAGTTTGTATCGGTTGTAACCGTTAAAGTGCGCACGCGCGATTGCGTAATGCGGCTGGCCGTAATATTGGCGGTTGCGCCGTTTTCAAATTCCAACAGCGCCGAAATATAATCTTTTCCCTGCGGACTTTCTTTGGTTTTAACCGACGCTGCCTGAACGTTTATTACCGGTGACTGCACCAACGACTGAATTACTTCTACGTCATGAATCATCAAATCCATTGCCACATCAACATCGGTAATGCGGCCGCTGGCTGCCGACATACGCTGTGCTGTCAGCGAGCGGATTTTTGACGTATCCGACAACAATTTTCCCATTTGTTCCACCGCCGGATTAAAGCGTTCAATGTGTCCGACCATTAAAACCACATTATTCTTTTTGGCCGCATTAATTAAACGCATACAACCTTCTTCGGTGGTAGCAAGCGGCTTTTCCATCATACAATGCACGCCTTTGTTCATGAAAAACTCACCCACATCGGCATGGGTGATTGAAGTGGTTACAACGCTCACGGCATCTACTTTTTTTGCCACTTCTTCCATTGAAGAAAAGGCCTTAATTCCGAACATTTCGGCCGCGGTCTTGGCGGCATCGGAAATCACGTCATAAACGCCGACAAGCTCAACGCCCTGCATATTTTTGTAGGTTTTAATGTGGTTTTTGCCCATCATGCCGGCGCCAATAACCGCAACTTTAATTGTGTTTGTCATAAAAGAATCCTTTATTAGCTAATTAAAAGTTGCATTATATATATCATATTTTAAGGCTTTTGGCATTTAACATTGTGTTACGAATTGTTACATTGTGGATAAAATAAAAAGCGGCCGATTAACGACCGCCTTTGTTTTTCATTATCTTATTTTTATTTGAAAACAAGATTGATCTTTGTATTCGTGCCGTTGCATTCACTTATGGCTCCGGCAATCGTACGTTGCCCACTTAAATTTGAAAGAGTACTACTATTTACAGTAGTGCCGATATTCATTCCCGCATAGCCGGTAGATGATCTTGAACCAAAGTTTGTTGTTGCCAACTGAATACACATTTTCTCAGTAAAATTAGAGACAGTAATAATAAATAATCCTATATTTGTGAGTGCATGTATCTTGTAAACATTATATTTAACATCATTTCGATCGGTAAAAGTATAGTTTGCAGAATCATAATCTAAACCTTCCGGATAGGCCTTTCCATTGTATGCATATAGGGCCAAACATTTTTGTTCTGTGCATCCTTCAATGTCGCCAACCTGATAATCGCGCGCTAACGGACGGACTTTATATGCCAATGAGGTTATATTATCAATCACTTCATTCACTCGCTGATTGTCCTGCATTTTGGAAACCAGACTGAACCCGCCAACACTTAAAACGCCGATTACGGCCAGTACTCCTAACATTTCAATCATAGAACGTCCGTTTTCTTGTATATTCTTCATCTTTTATCTCCTTTATCCTTTTTTGTCCTAAGGACAACCCCAAAATCTGATTTTCACCATACCATTATTTGGTGATTATATCACATGGTTTTGAATCTTCAACAGATATTGAATGAAAACCTATGGTATTTTTTCTGCCGAACCACAACGAGGTTATAATATACTCTATTCATTACAGCCCCAAAAACTGATACGAATGCTGTTCTTTCTATACCTTCCCCGTCCACCATAACACCATGTGTTAGCATAACTCTCGGTTATTGATGATTGTTTGGCTTTTTTGCCAATAGATATTCCGTCAAAACCTGTTGTATTCCTATTGCCCCAATTGTGCATGACTAATTTACGACAAGTTATATAACTAAGATCTGAAATTTGAAGAGTTATATGGTCTCGGTTGCTTTCCACAAACTGATATGTTACCCAGCTTGATCCCGAAAACTTACCGTTATGATATTTCAAACCGCTTAAGTTTTGCTCCGATATCATTTCAGCATACGAATCATAATGTTCGTCGTACTTACAAGATAAATTTCTGGCATGTATTATTAATTCCTCAGCCTCTCCAATTATTTTTTCAACATCTTGATAATATAAAGCTGTAGAAGTTAGTGCGGCAATTCCCCCTACTACCCCCACAACAAAAAATACGGAAAAAAATACGGAATAATGTTTTTTCTTCTTCGACGGCATTCTTCTTCTCCTAAAAAAAAACTCGGTGCTTGTCCAGGACAAGCACCGAGAATTGTTTTATTATTTTCTTTCTTTCGGCGCCATTTTCTCC
>JAZNQW010000005.1:0-6421 GCA_045590435.1 Alphaproteobacteria bacterium
GGTATTACGCAAACAGAAGACGGCAAAGAAGTTAAGCAAATGAGTGATGTTAGCGAAAACTTCAGCTTATTGAATCATAGTGACTATAAGAGTGCTATGGAAATGTTGGAAAGTTTTAAGACAAGTTATATGCGTAAAGCAGAATCCTTGCTAAAGAAAGTGCTACCGGTTGAAGTACCGAGAGAAAATGGTGATTTAACAGAATATGTTCGCGATGAATATGATAAAGTGAATAATGTTCTGAAAGTTTTAGCCTATGACAAAGATGCAGATGTATTGGTTACCGGAACGGAAGTTGTGCCTGATGACCTAGAAGAAAGCATTAAGCAGAATAAAGCAAATGATGGAATTGGTGAAAAATATGAAGAACAGCGCAAGAAGGATTTGCAGGATAAAATTGATAGATTGGCTGCACCATATTGTGCGGTGTTCTTTAGATAGAGGTGCATGGTGGCTCAATTAGAAAACGGAAACAAACAGGTTTATTTAACGGATGCTCAGGCGGCTGTGCGTAATCAGACGGCAGCACAGCCGCAATATAATCCGAAATACATTACTGACAGCGAACATTCGGCAGCATCATCTAAAGAGGTATACTTCAGATGGTTGTCGCGTTTAGTTATTTTTTGCGCTATTCTTTCTTTAAGTTTCTTTTTATGTTCTACGTTGGTCATTTTCAGACTTGCACCGGAAATTATTGTTGAACCGCTTTTAATTATCAATCAAAATGATTCCGATACGATGGTCCGTTATGAGCCGATTACGGCAAAAATGCCTTCAATGCGGCAATTTGTGGAAATGTATATTAAACAATACGTGATTATACGGAACACGGTAATTAATGATGTTGATGAGATGCGGACACGCTGGGGACCGGGGGGAATTATACATTACTATTCGGCAGATGATGTATATGCAACTTTTGTAGGACGTAATGCACGTAGCATTAATAAGATGTTTGATAACGAGTATTCAAGTGAGGTGCGGATTGATACAATAGGCAAAGTCAGCGAAAACAGTCCGGCATGGGAAGTTTCATTTACGGTTTATAATTTGTCACGTTCACACCAAGGTAAAGATGGGGCATTGATTTTGAAAACCATTCGTTATAAGGCATCCATTACGCCGAGATTTTATTTGGAAAGAGCGGCTATTTATCCGCGTTTAATTAATCCGCTTGGTTTTACGGTAATAAAATACAGCCAAGATGAAATAAGAGAGTAATTTGTTTAATTTATTTTAATCTTTTTATTTTAAGATAGAAGCCAAAGGAGTATTCTGTATCGTTTTTTATGCAAAAAAATACAGAAAATTCCGTTGGTTAAGTGTTTTTGTGCAAAATTTAACAAAGGTAAGGCTATGTATAAAAAAATTTTTATCGGCGTCGCTTTATTAATATTGGCATCATGCAGCTTGTTTGGTTCATATTATGAACCGGAAACGGTTGGTATCGGTAAAGACGTTAATGAGCTTAAACTTTCACCGTGTGCATGTATGCAAATTGAACTGATTAAAGAAGTTCCGGATTGGTTCATGGAAACAATTTAAGAAAGAGGATGAAATGGCAGATCAGCTCGGCATAGGCAATTCACAGCAAAGATTAATTGGCGCGGCCAATGCAACACCGCGTTCGTCAGGTTCGACACCGAACAACGCGGCGCGACGAATTAATCGTAATGAAGACAGCATTGTTGTTAATGCCAGTGAAAAGAGATATTTGTGGACGGCGCGTGCTTTTGCGATTGTGACGGCCATCAGTTTATGTTGCAATCTGATTTTATTATTGACGATTGCCAATATTTTGCCACTGTATCGGGTAGAGCCATATTTATTGACGCTTTCCAGCAAAGAGGAGCAAGTATATAATATTATTCCTTACAGTCGAGATATGGAAGCGCAAAAATCGATTACCGAAACATTTGTTCGGGAATATGTGTTGTTGCGCACAACACTGTTATCGGATATTGATGAGATGAATGCGCGTTGGCAAAATGGCGGTGATCTGCAGGAAATGTCATCAAACATTGTGTATCAGGACTTTATTAAAAACACCGGCAGTAAGTTGATGCAACGCATGAAACAAGACGGGTTAACCAGTACTGTTCGTATTTTAACGGTTAACGAAATCGGTGATTCGTTATGGCAGGTGGAATATGTGGTGGATTACTTCTTACCTTCCGCATATCAGCCGCAGACAATAAAATATCGCGCCACGGTTAAGATACAATATCAACGGCGGCGCGTTCAATTTAAGGAAAGATTGAAAAATCCGGTCGGATTTAAAGTGATTTCGTATGGAACAAAGCAAATCAAGGAATAAACAGTTTAAGGACACTAAGATGAGAATAAAGGTTAAAAATTGGATATTTGTAATTTTCAGCTTGTTGCTGACAAACGTGGCACAAGCCGGGAAATTGCTGGATGATACGACAATGGATCAATATGAGAATCAACAAAACGGTGATTATCAGCCGATGAATTTGGGGTATGCCGGATTTAATTCTCTGGGAATGATTCAAAATGCATGGCAGGATCCGTTGCAAAACTTGGGTGAAGGTCAGAGCAAACCGGCTTATTCGAAATATTATTGGACACCTGATTTGGTTTTGCCTATTCGGGTGCGCGAATCTATGTTAACCTTAGTGAACTTTCCGGAATGGGAATTGATACAGGATGTGTTTATTGGCAATGGTAATGCATTCAAAGGGGTTATCAGCGGACCGAATACGTTGATTTTACAACCTATGGCCGGCGTGGTTGGTGTGGACAGCAATGTGCTGGTGTTCGGCCGGTCGGGAAATAAGTACGTTTTTTATATTAAAAGCGAAGGTGTAAATACGGAGCGCCTAACAAACTCCATTATAGATATTGATGTCGTCGAAGGCGCCGGCGCATCGGGAGGTAGTCCCAGTAGCAGCTCCATGGGGGCGATAGGAGGTTCTGGACATATTAATGCCAATAGATATTATGGTGCCAACGGACCATCTGTGGATTCGACGTTTACCAAACGCTTTTTGAAAGAAGATTGGATTAAAAGTATACCGATGGATCCGACAAAGTTCAGATTTGATATTGAAACTTATGTGCCAAATCCGGATGATGTGGTGATTGCGCCGGAACGCGTTTGGCATGATGATATTTTTACCTATATTGACTTAGGGGAAAAAGCGTTGAACATGATTCAACGGCCGATTGTGACCTTAATTGTGGAACGTGTGGAAACGCCGGTTGGGTTCAGAACCAAGGGGCCGAACAATCGTTTGATTATTGTTGAAGGTGTCGGTGATATGGTTTTGCGCAATGGTAAAAGAATGATTTGCTTAAAAATGCGTCGTTCGGACGAAGAAGGTTTACAATATGTTGAGTATGCCGATAATAGCAATGACTGGGATATTGGACCGAAAATACCGAACAAAGGCGCCGGTAAGTCTGGTGCGGCCGGTGGAAACGGCGTGGGTGGCAACGGAGCGGCAGGATCCGGTTATTATGGGGCTTTCGGCAATAATAACGGAGCGGCCGGAGGAGCTGCCGGAACAGGTGTTTGCACAACCGGTGCAGCTTGTAAGGATTTAGATTATAATAAAATGACGAAACTGGATGTTTTGAGCGGCGGTGGCAATAATCCGTATGCACAATATAAATACGGCAGCGGTTTCAATGGTGATAACGGCGGCAATTTATCTATAGAATTAGGCACAGATGCCAATGTAAATAATTTAGAGCATTTATGGCAGAATTTATCCGGTCAATATTCGTCTATTTTAGGCGGATACGAACCATTTTATTCTGTTGATACGCCGGCAGACGGACAGGGCAAGGAATTGTTCCATTTGCGGGTGGGACCGATTAAAAACTTGGAAAGCGGAGATTCTGTTTGCAGTCAGCTGGGACGCAATGGTGTTTTCTGCAGTGTGATAAGGGTGCAATAAGTCATGAGTAAAGAACCATTAACCCATTCGGACAGATATATACGGAAGACCAATCGCATTATTGCGATTGTTGGTGTTGTTGCGTTGTTTTTGTTCTTGTTCGGGTTATTGCTGATTGACTCCGGTGGGGAAATTGAAGAACAAACCTATGAGACAGATCCGTCGATAGAAGATGAAACGAAACTGAATATTACCAGCGATAGCACTTCGGAAAGCGAAATTGAATTTGATAAGGCCGATGAAGTTGAAAAACCGATTACAATGACACCTAATCCCATAAATATCGGACAGGTGGTTCTAGGCAGTGATGCCACAAATGTTTTAACAATCGGGACAAACGGTAAAAGTGCTATTAAAATTGTTTCCGTGGATTTGGAAGACGCGCCTTTTGAAGGGTTCAAATTTGAATCGAATTGTAATGGTAAAGAACTGCGCGGAAAAATTACCTGCGCGGTGAATATGCAATGGCAACCGAGTATAATCGGAAATGTTCAGAATAATTTTAAAATCGTGTGGCATGAAACACGTTTAACCGATCGTGACTCAAAGCATGATGAAGTACCGGTTTTCGGTGTGGCCATTCAAAAAGAAGATTGTAATTTTTGTGAAACGAGTACCGGAGGTGGCAGTGGCGTTTCAGCTGCAAGCGGGGCAAATATGGACCCAAGTAAGATGCGTTATGCTATCGGACCGGACGGTAAAGTTATTGGTGTGATTGGTGAAGATGGTATAGTGCGTGATGCCAACGGTAATGAAATAGGGCGTGTCAGAGAAGCAGACGGATTGATTGTGGACAGGGATGGCAATGTGATTGGTGTGGCCTCAACCGGAAAGGTGGTGTTAGATGAAGCCGGTAACGTGATTGGTTATATAGATGCGCAAGGAATAGCGCATGATATGGAAGGGAATGTTATTGGCACAATGTTAGCTGACGGGTCGGTGGTTGATGAAAACGGCAGAGTGATAGGTAAAGCTGTTGAAACGGGCTATGTTTATGATGATAACGGTAATATTGTGGGACGAGTGTTAGCGGACGGCTCGGTGGTTGACATTAATAATAACGTGATTGGTCGCGTGAATGAAAAAGGCGAAGCAGTTGATTTTAACGGTAATATTATTGGCAAGGTTGCCAAGTCCGGTGAAGTCGTGTTTGATGAAAATGGCAAAGTTATCGGTATTGTGATGCCAAATGGCGATATTGTGAACGAAAACGGTGACATTGTAGGACATGTGGATGCCAATGGCAATGCAGTAACAAAGCAAAAAATAGGTAAGCGCGGGTCAACGGTGCGTTTAGCAAAAGATGCCAATGGTAAAGTAATCGGCTATATTGGAGAAACCGGAGAAGTCATAGACTTTAACGGTAAAGTAATCGGAAAAGTACAGGCTGACGGCACTATTCTGGACAATGATGGAAATTTAATCGGGGTGGCCTCTGAAGAATGGAATGATTTGGCCGTTGATGACAATGGAAATGTGATTGGAGTGATTGATGCCGACGGTATTGTAACGCGAGATGGCAAAGTTGTTGGTTATGTGGATGAAAACGGCGAAATTGTCGGTAGCTTGGGAACGATAAAATCGGTTATCGGTTCAGTGGGGCAGAATGTGCGTATTGCCGTAGATGATGAAGGGCGGCAGATTGGTTATATAGATGAAAACGGTAATGTGATTGATGATCAGGGAAACATTATTGGGCATGTGGATGAAAACGGCAATATTATAGGTTTAGACGGCAAAGTCATTGGGCACAGTATGAATGGTAGTGTGGCATTGGATGAAAATGGTAATGTAATCGGATATATTGCTGAAGATGGCACGGTTCGTGATTTTCAAGGTAATATTATCGGACACGTTGATGAAGATGGAAACATTGTGGATTCCGAAGGACGAATTATCGGTCATCGCGGCAGTGTGGCGGTTGATGCAAATGGTAATATTATCGGCTATATTGATGCCAAAGGTCAGGTAATAGATAAGCAAGGTCATATAATAGGAACTGTAGATGCTAACGGTAATATTGTTTCAATCGGTGGTCGTGTATTGGGACGGCAGAATAATGTGGCGGTTGATGCCGACGGTAATGTAATCGGCACGATAGATAAAGACGGCAATGTGCGTGATAAAAATGGTAATATCATAGGTGTTGTAGACGCAAAAGGTAATGTGGTTTCACTTGGCGGTAAGATTATCGGCAAGCAAAAAAGAATGGCATTGGATAAAAATGGTAATGTGATCGGTTATATAGATGAAAACGGTAATGTGATTGACGACAAAGGTAATATTATCGGTAGAGTAGATAAAGACGGCAATATTAGAGCGTTTAGCAGTGAGAAAATTGGTAAAGAAGTACAATATGCATATGACCAAGACGGTAATGTGATTGGCACGGTTGATAAAGATGGCAATGTGCGTGATAAGAACGGTCGAATTATAGGTAAAGTGGATGAACATGGCAATGTGGTTGATCGAAACGGTAATATTATCGGCTT
>JAZNQW010000006.1:0-17535 GCA_045590435.1 Alphaproteobacteria bacterium
ATTTCCGGAGCCGAAGTTGGTTGCCAGGGAGAGGTTGGTGTGGCATGTTCAATGGCGGCCGGCGGTTTGACGGCGGCGCTTGGCGGAAACAATCGTCAAATTGAAAATGCCGCCGAAATTGCTATGGAACATAATTTGGGACTAACCTGTGATCCGATTAACGGATTGGTGCAAATTCCGTGTATTGAACGTAATGCTATGGGTGCCGTTAAGGCGGTTAACTCAGCACGGCTTGCTTTGCAGAACAACGGTGCACATGTGGTTAGCTTGGATAGTATTATTAAAACCATGTATGAAACTGGGTTGAGCTTAAACAGCGCCTATAAAGAAACTTCACTCGGCGGCATTGCCAAAAATGCACTGAGTTGTTAAATGAAAGGACTAAAAATGGGATATGCGAAAACAGGAATTTTAATGATTGGTTTGGTGCTGATTTTTATGTTTGTCGGCAACTTAATCGGCGGCGCTGAGGGTATGAAAATTGCCTTTTTTGCCGCATGCGGAATGAATTTTTTCAGTTATTTCTTTTCAGATTCGTTGGTTTTGAAACATTATCAGGCTCAAGAAGTTAACAACAATAATGCGCCGGAATTATATCAAATTGTGCAACGTTTGGCCAACAACGCAAAATTACCGATGCCGAAAGTATATGTGGTGCCGGAAGATGCACCGAATGCGTTTGCCACGGGACGCAATCCGCAACATGCGGCAGTGGCGGCCACAAAAGGTTTGCTTAAAATGATGTCGCCGCAAGAAATTGAAGGTGTTTTGGCACATGAAATGAGCCATGTGAAGCATCACGATATTCTAATCAGCTCTGTGGCGGCCGTATTTGCCGGTGCGATTGCCACATTGGGAAATACCGCACGGTATAATTATGCCAATCGCTCGGATAATAATCGTAATGACGGTAATAGAGCCTTAGTATTAAGTTCAATTCTGATGCCGATTGCCGCCAGCATAGTGCAAATGTCTATTTCACGCACCCGCGAATATGCCGCAGATGAAGGGGCGGCGCGTTTGACCAAACATCCGGAATGGTTGATGGCGGCACTTTCCAAATTGGAAGAATATGCAAAACAATATCAATTTAAAAAGGCTACTTCGCAAACCGCACACATGTTTATCGTTAATCCGTTCGGTGGTATAAAGCAAAACTTTTCAAGTTTATTCAGTACCCATCCGAGCACTAAAGACAGAATACAGAGACTAGCCGCTCTGCAACATGAAATCCAAGGGTAAATATATGAAAAGGGCAGTTATAGCATTATTTTTTGTTTTATTAAGTTCGGAGGCCGTAGCCAGAAGTGAAATTGTTGCTCGGCATGCCACAAAAGTTCCGCATACCGTGGCACCACCAATGCCCATGGCGTATTTTGAGGTAGCACCGCAACAAAAAATATATACTCCGGATCGTTACAGCTGTTACATAAGGCAAAAGCGCAAGTATTGTGTGGATGATAAAGGACGTGCTTTAAATGGGCAAATTGTGATTTCCGGCAAAGATGCGGCTTTTTACGAAACCTATCAAAACGGATATCAAAACGGTGAAACATCAGTGTTTTCCACCAGTGGTATTTTGCTTGAGCGAAGTATTTATAAAAAAGGTGTAAAACATGGGGAAGCAATGCTTTATTATCCCAACGGTAACGTGCGTTTTATTATGAAATATAAAGAAGGTGCTCTGAACGGGCGCGTGGAAGAATATGATATAAACGGTGCTCTGCTAGGGCAGATGACTTATAAAAAAGGTTGGTTTAAAGAAGGAAATTGCCGTAATGAAAGAAGCGGACATACAATGCATGAACGCTTAACTGAGGGAAAATATAATCAAATTATTCCTTGTGGAGCAGAGATTTAACGATTAATCAAAAGGTTAATCATAAATAACAAAACAATGCAAGAGGTCAATACAAGTAAATTTGCCTCAATTACAACATTATGATTACCAACAATATTGATGCCGTTATTGGTTAGTTTTTCAAAAGGAACAGCTTTAGATGAAGGTGCTTGATTGGTATTATCATTAGCCGGCAAGGCACGGCTGATTAATTCTCTGATTTCAGTATCATTATCCACACACATTGAAATAATCCGCTATTAATTAACTTTTTTAAACTCGTCGTAAATGTCAATAAAGTCGCGCACTTTTGATAATGCCGTATCCATCGGTTCATTATATATTTTCATATAAATAAGACGGATAAGTTCAGCTTTATCATGAGGTGACATTGTAGCATTGCGGTTACTGAGCCAATTTTCAATATTTTCAATGACAAGGCTTAAAACTTCGGCATTAACGGCATTTGCGCCACCGGTTGATTTAAGAGGTAAATCGGTAAGTTCTTGCTCATCCACACGAAGAATTTGTGCTAGTTTATGTCGCTCTACTTCACCCAAGCGCCGTGGTGAACCATTCTTAATAAACTGCTGTATATAGGCAATATTTTTTCCAATGGCCAAAGATACTTGTGCATAATTAAGACCGCGTTCATTGATTAAACGAGCAATTTTTTTTCTGATTTCTTCGGTGTTTTCCATCTTTATCCCCTTTTTTAATATTCTATAATATAAATCTTAGATTGTAAAACGATATTTTTCTTATTGACCTTATAATATTTTTCTTATAAATTTAACCTGTTAACAATTAATAAGGAGGAAAAATGAAAAAAAATAAAACAAAACAAAAGATGGTGAAACGTGTTCATAAGTCCGCTGAAAAGCAAATGAGCGTGCTTGAAAGATATTATAGAAACGGATACTTGGATATGATTAACAGTCAATTTAACGGGTTAGATCGCAAAACGGTTGGCGAATTATTGGCTAAAGATTATTTTTTGGGAAATTTCGACAGCATTAAAGGTATGCTTTGGTATAGAGATAAGATTTCAACAACCGGAGAATATAGTCGTGAGCAAGCATTGTATTATAAAGAAAGATACTTACGAGCAATGAAACAGGTTCCGGAGGAATTTTGGCCGACTGTACGTCGGGTTTGTATTGAAGATTTGCCGTTGGAAGGAAGTTTTCCGCCGGAACAATTGATGATGAATAAATATTCGGTGTATCATCAAAAAATATTGTTAAATCATGGACTTGATAGACTTATATACTTTTATTTTAAAAAAATGTAAAAAAGTTCTTGACTTTAGGTATCGTTCGTGGTAAGAAAATTATTAGAATGAGAAAATGTATTTAATAAATAACTTATGAAAAGAGACGTGGATTTTTTCCAGTCTCTTTTTTTATTAATAAATTGGAGCGTTTTTTCAATGAATCAAAACAAAATTTCGGTAGATGATACTAAAACATCTGCCGATTCTTTTTTAGAGGGGAATAAAAATGAGTGAAACAGTAAGAGAAACTCTTAATCGTGTAATGACGAACATGGGGTTTTATGATAGCAAAAATAATTCAAATAATTTACAGGCGTATAATCAAGAAACGCTGAATAAGGCAACGAATCAGAATATTGCCAATCAGTAGGTGCAGAGCCCGTGGTATAGAGAAACATATGATAAAGTCTATAATGAAGCTAATAAACTTCAAAATATTTCTTTATCACCATAAGCGCCTGGCATAAGAATTGCCGAGCGTTTTTTTGTGCCCGCTGCGGGCGATTTTTTCAAAGGAGGAAATAATGCTAAAAGCAATAGCAGACAGAATTATTGTGCGGCTTGACGAGCCGGAACCCTCTGCCGTTATCATGACAGAAAGTGTTTTGGCTAAGCGAAATAAAGGAATTGTGGAAAGTGTGGGACCATTAGTTTCACGTGTGAATGTCGGTGACCACATTGTTTTTCATCTGTTTGACGAATTGGATTTACCCCAAAAAGACTGTGTTGTTATCAGAGAGAGCAGTGTGCTTGCCAAATATGAATAATTAATTATAATAATGGAGGAAGTCAAAATGACCGAAAAAACTGAAAATCGCAAAGAACAACGCGATAAATGGATGTTCAAAATAAATGAAGCGGAAAAGAAATTTGCCGATTACTACGCTTTAATTAATGAAATCAGGCAATATTACCGCAATGACAGGCAGAAGAATAAACAAAATATCTTTTGGGCTTCGGTTGAAACACTGAAGCCTTTTTTATATTTCAAGCAACCGCACCCGTTCATTGTGCGTGCCGGTAAAAATACTGATGAAATTGAATCATTGGCGTGTAAAATTTTGGAAAGAGCTCTCACATGGGATTTGAAGCAATTTGATTTTGACAGTGCGGTTAAATATGCACGCAACGATTTTTTACTTTCCGGTATGGGTGTTTTATGGGAGCAATATATGCCAACATTTAAATATGTTGGTAATGAAATGCTGAAAGATCGCGAACAGGTAGATACAACATATATCAACCCGACCATGTTTCTGGCTGATACCGATAAAGTTGATGTGTGGGAAGATGTTTCATGGATTGCGCGTCGTTTGTATATGAATATTGAAGAAGTGTGCAATACCTTTTCTGAAGATGTCTCACGATATTTATATCATTCGTTCGGGCCGGATAGTGTGATTACGGTTTACGAAATTTGGGATAAGCCGACACGCTCTATTTACTACGTTAGTCCTGATTATGCACCGGATTTTTTGCAAGTGAATGGGGATGTGTTGCATTTAAGCGGCTTTTTCCCGTGTCCGAAGCCGATTATGAGCACGCTGACCAATGATGGTATTATTCCGGTGCCGGATTATGTGGAAATTAAAAGCGTTTTGGATGAACTTGACGGCGTGAATAACCGTATGCGTTTAACCATGCAGGCACTGAAGGTTTCAGGATGTTATGATAACGCATTTCCGGAATTGGCAAACATTTTGGATAAAGATGTGACATTGATTTCATTGTCGGATTTTGCACGGCTCAAAGATGCCGGCGGTTTGAATGGTATTATTGAGTTTGCACCGATTAAGCAATATGTTGAGGCCTTACAGGTTTTGGCGGAACGGCGGCGTGTGTTAATTGAATCCATTTATGAAATAACCGGCGTTTCAGATATTATGCGCGGCACCTCTCAACACAATGAAACAGCCACCGCCGTAACGAAGAAAACAAATTTCGGCACGCTTAGAAACCAAGATCGGCAAAATGATATGCAACGCTTTCTGCGTGATTTATTGAAAATTAAAGCAGAAATTATTTGTGAGCATTTTGCACCGGAATTTCTGCTTTCTTTCTTAAGTGACGACGAACGGCACGATATGCATAAAGCTTTTTCAGCCATTAAACTGTTAAAGCAAAATAAGTTGCGTCAGATGGTCATTGATTTGGAAACTGACGGTTGTTATGACCAAGAAGCAGCTGTTGCGCGCATTTTAGACACACTCAACAATATTAACCTTATGATTGCCAAATCGTTTGATGTGGTTTCCAAACAGCCGGCGCTTTTACCGCTGTATCGGCAAATGATAGAGAGTGCGGTTGCCACCATGCCGAACGCTCGACAATTTGATGCGGCTATGCTCAGCTCATTTAATGCCATTGAAGATGAGTTTAAGAAACCGGATGAACCGCCGGTTGATTTAGGGGCAAAGGCTCAGCAAACCGCCGTAGCCATGACGCAACAAAAATTGGCTCAAGACTATGACATTAAGAAAGAGCAAAATGCAATTAAGCGTGAGGAATTGAATTTGAAAAAGGCCGTAGAAATAAATAAGGCTTTGAAAAACAATTAATTCGCTCCATAAAGTACAAACGGTAAAATGCGTCCCGTTTGCATTTTTGGTCGGTGTTTCAAGCACCGTTTTTTTTAATAATGGCGCATTCAGAATTTTAAAAGGAGGCTAATATGCCATTTGACAGTGAAGGAAATTTTACCCGAAAACATAATTGGGAACAAGATAGAATTAATGATATTGAAATTGTCAGCGAGCGTCATGATGAAGAAGATGACAATTTTGCCGACGGTTTGAATGCTTGTGTGGTACGCGACGGACGAGCGGCAATGACCGGTGACTTAAAAATGGGTGGATATCAAGTGAAGAATGTTGCAAATGCAACGGCTTCGACAGATGCCGTTAATAAGTCGCAACTGGATAGCGTTGATACAGGTGCGGTGCATATTACAGGCACGGAAACCGTTACCGGAAACAAAACATTTTCCGGCACCACCACATTGACAACCGCTGCCGTCACAACATTAACGGCCACAACGGCAACCGTTTCCGGCACGCTGAATATTCCGGGCGGTAAAATCTGGATTTCTTAAGACTGAGGCGTCGCCTGTTTCAGTAGGCGACTGTTCTCAAATAAAGGAGTGATGACAATGTTAAAAAAGATGATAAAGAAAGTGAGGAAATTAATGAGTGAACTAGCAAAGAAATTGCACATTTTAACCGGTGGCGGCACTGAACAAACTGCCGCCATTTACACCTCTGAGGCCGAATGTCCCGCGCCGAACTTAAAGGTGAATGTTGATGGCACAAACGGTTTTATCAAGTTGGGAGCAACAAATAGCCCACTGGCAACCAACGGACGCATTTATCGCGATGCAGACGCGATAACGTATGCAATTTTGAGTTCGGCAGCCATACGCGATTTTCCGAATGAATGGGGAGCTTTTCAAAGCATCAACTTTACGACGACATTGACCGAAAGTTCGCGAGATTGGTGTTACGCATGGGTTCTGCATTTTGCCAACGGTGTGCTACCGATGCGCATAGGTAAAAGTGATACTTCACCGGTAAGAGATGACAACCTTTATATTTCAGGAAGTTGGCCGGATGTCAACAGTATTGCTTATTATGAAGGATATTATCCGTGGCAGGCAGCTATTGCCAAAGATCAGGATGTGGCAATGAAATGGCGTAATAAAACAGATGAGGCAACAATCATAATGCTAAGTTATACCGACGCAACAATTATGGGCTTTAATGACGGACATAATTCGGTGTTTACAACACCGTTCAGTGCGACGGTGAGCGGCAGTCAATTATTGATTTATAAAAACGGTACGTTGATTAAAACGTATAATATTTAAGGAGAATACAATGAGTGGAACAATAAATAACAATTTGATAACGGTGCGGCAGGGCGACAGCTTTGCGTTTAATTTGGAAATTAAAGATAAATGTGGCAAGCCGGTTAATTTGACCGGTGCAACGCTTTTAATGCAGGCGCGTGATGCCGCAGGCAACGTGATGTTTTCATTAACCGGCACAATGGTTGATGCGCTCAAAGGCAAAATTGCGCTTTTGTTTACGCCGACGCAAACCAACATCAACGTTGGTGATTATGCAACTGATATTCAGTTGACCGGTGCCGACGGTAGTGTCAATACGATATGGCCGGCAAATGTAAATCAGATCGGCACGTTGCGCATTACCGAGCAAGTAACTATTCCGGCATAGAAGCGGCTGAGATCCTCGTGTCAAGCACGAGGATGACAGTTTAATATTAAAAACGAAAGGAATAGATATGCAATATGAAGTCAAAGAAAGCGGTTATGGCGTAACGGTAACAAGTGCAAAGTTTGATGTGGTTATTACGCCGGAAGCACCGCTTAACGTAGCTATTGGCGAAAGTGCCAGATTGGAAGTGCCGCAAGCTATTAATTACATAAAATCCGGTGAAGCAG
Source organism: Alphaproteobacteria bacterium (assembly GCA_045590435.1). GTDB lineage: Bacteria > Pseudomonadota > Alphaproteobacteria > RF32 > CAG-239 > RUG410. The sequence goes on from JAZNQW010000006.1 coordinate 7,576, forward strand.
AAATAAAGGCGGCAACCGATATCGGTATAAGCCGGATAGGTTCAACCGTAACCGACGGCTTAAATCAATTTAACGCCAACGCAACAGCCAAAACAACGGCATATAATAACAATGCGACGGATAAGCTGAATGCCTATAATTTGAATGCGCAGAATTTAACCACGGCATTTAACACTAATGCAGGCGATAAGACGACGGCATTTAACAATAACGCCACGGCAAAAATAAACACATATAATGATAATGCCACGGATAAAACAACCGCATTTAATAATAATGCCACAAGTAAGACCGGTGATTTTAATGACAATTTCACCGACAAACTGGCGGCGTTTGATTTGAATGCCGGAAACAAAACCACGGCGTTTAACAATAACGCCAGTGATAAGACGACGGCGTTTAACGACAATGCGGCAATTAAACAGGCTGCGGTTGATGCTTCGGCAGATGCGGCGGCAGCCAGTGCGGTAAGTGCCAAACAGTGGGCAATCGGTGATCCGAGCGAGCCGACGGGTAATTCTGCCAAATATTGGGCAAACCAAGCAGCAAGTTCTCTGTCGGGCTTAGAAGCGCAGGTAACGACGATTGAAAGCGAAATACCGGCGCAAGCAAGCTCATCAAACCAGTTAGCTGATAAAAGTTTTGTAAACTCAAGCATTGCCACCAACACCGCTAATTTTATCGGCACGTTTAACAGTTTGGCTGACTTAGAGGCTTATAGCGGAACTTTAACAAACAATGACTATGCGTTTGTTATTTCGACTGATTCTGCCGGTAATACTGTTTATAATCGCTATAAATGGAACGGCACGGCGTGGCTGTTTGAATATGCGCTTAATAATTCGAGCTTTACATCTAATCAGTGGGCGGCAATCAATTCAGGTGCCACAACCGCTAATATCGGGCAAATTACCACAAAAGCTGACGATAATGCCGTTGTGCATTTGGCAGGTGCGGAAACTATTACGGGAAACAAAACATTCACGGGAAGTTTAACAATTCCGTGTAATACGCTGATAGCCAAACAAGATGGTAATCTTGAGGGTGGCGAAATTAAATTCCAAAGAGGGGATAATGACCCATTGGTTCAAGACCCTTCAATTGATTTATATAATGGCAATATAAGGTTTCTTTATTGTAATTCAGTAATAGTTACAACCCCGATAACCTCTTCTAATGATGAGACGGCAGCAAGCACCGCATTTGTTAAAAATGTGTTGTCGGAAATATATCCAGTTGGTTCGATCTATATCGGAACTATGGCAACTTGCCCTTTGGAAACGTTGATTTCCGGTTCGACATGGGAATTAGTAGCGGTAAATATGGCTTTGTGGGGTTCAGATAGTAATCATTCTGCTGGGTCTGTTATAGCTCAAGGATTGCCAAATATTAAAGGTGATGTAGGTAAAGATTCCGGTATTGGTCACGTTTCAAATGTTTCTTATGGCATAAGCGTCAAAGATACACAATGTAGTGGTGCTTTCTATCCAAATAACAATTGTGGTTACACAGCAACACGTCAGGCTCAACAAGGAAGTGACGGCAAAAGTTTAGGCTTTGATGCTTCTCTTTTTAATCCTATTTATGGTGCGAGTGATAGAGTTCAACCGCCTGCATATGTGGTCAACATCTGGCGCAGAACAGCTTAAGGAGGTAATGATGGATATATTATATTACATTGGCAGTGGTTCACATCATAACAATCAAGAATTACGCTACAGTTTGCGTGCTTTGGAGAAGCATTGCAAAGATATTGGAAATGTATGGATTGTCGGTAATCGTCCGCATTTTTTAAACAATAATGTCAAATATTTGTGGGTAGAAGATGGCGGTGCTTGGTGGCAAAACGCATTTTATAAAACCATGGCGTCAATTAACGCTGGCATCAGTGATAACTTTTTGCTGATGAATGACGATTTTTATATGCTTAAAAATTTCAGGGCTGCTTTATATCCACATTATTATAAAGGGGAAATGCCGAATGAAGCTAAAAACAAATATCAGGAAGCAATAGTTAACACTAAGCATATTTTGCAAGATTTAGGAAAACCGACATGGCACTATGGGGTGCATTGTCCGATACGCATCAATGCCAAAAAATATAAGGAGTTAGCTCGGTTTTACGATAAGAATTTTGCAGGTAATGCTGTTAGTGCACGTTGCCTATACGGTAATTTGTTTTGCAAGGGCAGAAAGGTTCGCGATAATAAAGGCTCAACATTAAAACAAAGCGTAACGGGGTGTTTTTCCAGTAAGGATTGGATTGACGGTAATTTGTTCGCAGAGTTGCAAAAAATGTTTCCTAATCCGAGCCGGTGGGAAAAAGATGATGAATGATAAAGCTATAACTTGCGGAGGTAAAATGGATTGGGGATTAATCAGTGGCTGCACCTCATTAGTTGGCTTGATTATCAGTTTGGTGCGGATCGGTGAATGGAAAGCCAGACAAGAAGTGCAGATAGAAAACTTGCAAAACAGATTAAAAAACAGCGATGGCAAAATTGAAGCCATCGCTGTTTTGCAAGCACAACAAAATTTAGTTTTAACGGAAATTAAAACGCGGTTGGAATTTTTGATTGAAGGCAAACAAAAAAGGAAAAAAGGTGATGGATAATGATGTTGATATTTTGGCACGCACCATATATGGCGAAGCCAGAGGGGAAGGTTTGGCCGGTATGGAAGCGGTGGCTTGTGTGATTATAAATCGTTATAAAGCACGCAAATGGTATACAGGATACATCATGCAAGACGGAAAAAAAGTGCCGAGTGTGGCGCAAACGTGCTTGAAGCGTTATCAATTCAGCTGTTGGAACCAAAATGATCCGAATTCGGTAAAAATTAAGAGCGTTACAACAGATAATGCTTTGTTTCGGCGGTGTTTGCGTGTGGCCGCGCGCGCGCTTGCCGGTCAAATTAAAGACCTGACCGGTGGAGCCACTTATTATCACACCAAACAAATTAAGCCGGTATGGGCAAAAGGGCAAACGCCGTGCTTTGCGTTGGGCAATCATTTGTTTTATCGAAACATTTCATAACGGAGGCTGAAATGAAAAAAAGAAATTGCGGTCACCGCTACTGTTTTTGGCGTTGGCTGATTTTGATTATTTTGCGCAAACCAAAGCTGTATATGTTGGTGTGGGGTGTTTTATTGGCGCTTTTGGTTATGGCACTGAAGATTGATGTATTGGCGATTTTGGCGAGGCTGTGGCCATGAAAACCATCGGATTGTGCGTTATAATGTGTATTTTGGCGGCGCTGGGCGGTTATTTTTACGGCAAAAGCCAAGTCAAAACCAAGGTTATAGAAAAACAAGTGGAGGTCATTAAATATGTGGCACAAAAACGCTCTAAGGTTCAGGCTCAGCCTCATGCTGGTCGCGATGAGTTGCTTGAGCTCATGCGCGCCGGTCAATTGTGAACCGACAGCATTGCTGCCGGTGTTTCCGAAAGCCGGTGAGGCAGTGGCCGATGAGTTGGAAAACCTGAGTGCAACCGATTATCCGAATTTGTGGGAATGGGTTGCTCGGCTCAACAAATTGCGGCAAGAATTGGAATAACAACAATATTAACAGGAAGGGAGAAAATAAATGGCAAGTTTATTGGAACAAATCAATGGTTACCTATTGGGCGGACAACCGATAAAGCGTGAAAATCGCGAAGTGGGACAAACACAGTATTATTACATCAATCCGGGGCAGGAATATGCCACGGCAGGAAGCCTAAAAACAACCGATATACCGGATGAGATGATGAATCCCGATGACACCATGAAAACCGCCGGACAACTCAATAATATGCAGAAATATAATCAGGAGGTGATGAATAATATCAATCAACAACAAAGTCCGTGGCAACAAGTAACGGGAGCCATTACCGATATGTCACGTAATTATTTTGATATGAAACAAGATAATACAGTCGGCGCAGATGATTATTTTCACTGTAAGGCAAATTACGAAGCAGCAAATCGTGGTCCGTGGGGAGCAGCAACGGCTCAATTTATAGGTGATGCAAAAGAGGCTACCGATTATTGGGATAATCAATTAAGAAAAGGTCTTTCGTCAACGCAAGCGGCATTAGATAGACTTCATGATAGGGAAATTAATAAAATAGGTAGACAAAGCGCACAAACAGGTTTATATTCTAATTCTAGAGAGGCGTGTAATATATACAGAGTAAAGGGTATAAATGATAAATATTAAATGGAAAAAAATATTTCAATATCTTTTTTTATTACTGCGAAATCTTTGCCTAATAATAGGGGTGTTAAGTATCATTTTTTTGGTCTTTATATCAGATGACAAAGCTAATTGTTTGGATAGAAAAAAGATTTATGATCCGATACAGAAGATTTGCCGAGACGATTGTCTGACATGGGATGATAAAATCGGTTGTGTGCCGATAACTGATGAAAATCGCGAAAAAAAAGCAAAAGGAATACCTTTTTAATAAAAACTTAAATAAGCATAAAAGCGACAAGCCTGTTGATGTCATTATCGGCAGGCTTTTTTGTTTGCAAACCGCGCAAAGGCATAAAATACAACGATTTTTTTAATAAAACAACAAATTAAGGAGGTGATAAAAATGGCAAAAAGCAAAAAAATGCCGTATAGCTTGGCGGATAGTTTGACGATTTTGAGCCAGTTGCAACAAATGGCGATAAACGAAGGTAATTTAAGCATGGCTATAAAAGCCGAAGAGCTGAAGTGCAAAATTTTGCTGGCGCAAGACGACAAAGACAACACGGAAGACAATGAAAATTTAACTAAAATTTTGGTGGATTTTATCAATGACAAGCAGAACAATGATAGTAAGTGAATCAAAAGAAAATAACAAGGTGGCCAGAATTCCGCAGATTTTCGCACCGCTCATAAAAAGCAAAAAACGCTATAAACTATTCTATGGCGGTCGAGCGGGGGGAAAAAGCTATGCCTTTGCCGACAGTTTATTGCTATTGGGACGCATGAAAAAATTGCGGATTGCCTGTATGCGTGAAATTCAGGAAAGTATTAAAGATTCGGTATATAAGTTGCTTTCGGACAGAATAAGTTTATATGGATTGACCGATTATAAAATAACCGCCACGCAAATTATTAATACCATAACCGGTACCTCTTTTATTTTTAAAGGTTTACAAGAGCAATCGGCAGCCAACATCAAGTCGCTTGAAGGAGTGGATATTGTGTGGCTGGAAGAGGCGCAGAAAATCAGCAAAAAAAGTTGGGAAGTTTTAGATCCGACCATTAGAAAATCCGGTTCTGAAATTTGGATTTCCATGAACCGAGAAGAAGAAAATGATCCGGTTTGGATGGCCGTTGGCGCGCATCCTGACGAACATGCTCTGGTGGTTAAAGTAAATTATACGGATAATCCGTTCTGTCCTGAAGAAGTGAAGTATCTAGCCTTAAAATGTCAGCGCGATAATCCGGAAGATTATGAACATATTTGGCTGGGGGCACCGCGCAGCAGCGGGAATAGCAAATTGATTTCATATAAAAGTGTGCGGCAGGCTATGGAACCGAAATTGTGGAACGCATCATCTCCGTTGATTATCGGACTGGATGTGGCGCGGTTTGGAGATGATATGAGCGTGTTTTGTTTCCGGCGCGGTCGTATTTGCTCGGAGTTTCGTTGCTTTTCACAACTTGATAATGTGGCGGTGGCCAATCAGACAACACATTTTATTCGCCAATTTCGACCGGCACGTGTGTTTGTGGATGCCGGCGGTGTCGGTGGTGGGGTAGTAGACATTCTGCTTGACCGAGGATTTAAAAAAATCGTGCGTCCGGTTATGTTCGGCGCTAAGGCGTTGTTGACCGAACGTTATCATAATCGGCGAGCCGAGATGTGGGATGAACTGCGTCAATGGTTAGAAAATGAGAACGGTGCGCAACTTCCGGATGATACGGAACTGTGCGGTGAATTATGTGCGGTTAATAAAAAATATGATGCGCAAGGACGTTTGCAACTGGAAGAAAAAGCCGAAATAAAGAGCCGTTTGGGTCGTTCACCGGATAGGGCTGATGCATTGGCGCTGACATTTGCCGAGCCGGTTTTTGATATTAGCGATAGCTTTTACGATAAGGAACTGCGCGAAAACAGCTTGGAAAGTATGTTTAATGCGCGCAAGTCTGACCGTAATTTATGGTAAAATATTAAAGTAAAACATAAACAATATTAACAGGAAAGGAACAAAAACATGGCAAGTTTATTAGAAGAAATAAACGTTATCTCTTGGGCGGACAACCGATAAAGCGTGAAAACCGCGAAGTGGGACAAACACAGTATTATTACATCAATCCGGGGCAGGAATATGCCACGGCGAGTAATTTACAAACAACAGATATCCCGGATGAAATGATGAATTCCGACGGCACAATGAAAACCGCCGGCTCATTCAACAATATGCAGAAATATAATCAAGAGGTGATGAATAATCTCAATCAGCAACAAGTGCAAACACAGAATGATGGTTTAATAACTAAAATCAGTAATATGTATGATACTGTGCAAAATGTTTATGATAATGTGCGTGGTATATATAATTCTGCACAAAACACTTACAATAATATCAAACAAGATTATTTTGCACCGCGCAATTATACAAACAGATATAAGCAAGGCTGCACACCAGCAAATATTGCTTATAACACAATTTCCAATTATCAGATATCACCAGGGACACAATATGTTCAAACGGGTAATGGCTTGGTTGATTTTGGATTGAATACGACTATTGGTTTTGCAGTCTCCAAAATTCCGGGATATGGAAAATATAAAAAAGGGCATGATACAATTGGAAATGGAATAGCCAACATACAAAATGCAATTAACGAAGCTGGATGTTTCAAATAATTATTGAATTTTACAAGAAGAAACATTAAAATAGTAAAAAATCAAAGGGAAGGAAAATGAAGATAATTTCTAAAGAAACATCAATTTTATGGGGATTATGGTCAGCAATAAGTTATTTGGTTGCTGTTTTTTGCGGTTGTTTGGGGAGTATATGGTATTTCTGGCCACAAGAGGAACATTCTCTGGTTTTGATGATCTTTTGGGGCTTCAGCATTGTTGCGGATATATTACTATTTATCCTTTTCCTTCTTATTTGTTACTATGCATTTTCAAAATACAAGTCTGTGCGGTTTGTATCTGACATTATGTGTAATTATCCGCGTTTAGCAATTGTTTTACAATTACTTGGTCTGTATGAATGTTTATTTTGCATTATATTTGCGATTGCGCTGATAGTTTATTCAATATACACTAATTTTACTGAAATTGAGCTGAACTTAAAGCAAATCGGGTGGTTTGTGCTAATTAATATATCTGGTTATATAATTACCATAGCAGCTGGTAATAAGATAATACGTGGAAAAAGTACACTTGACAGCAATATAAATAATTAGACACCAGAGATAAATAAAACTTACTTGAAAAACAGATAACTTTTGATATGATCAAATTACAGGATAGAATAATGAGAAATTTAACAGATGAACTTCTATTGTGCGGAGCTTTATTTCTGATTTTTTTTAAAACGGTATTTTACTTTGATAATTACGTTTTAGCAGATAGTTCTTTAGCACGTTATAGTAGCAATCTGCTTGAAAGCATTGTATTGCTTTTTGGTTTATATGTTGCAATTGTTGTTTTTTGGGGCATTCGTTTTATCTCTCGGCGGATTAAAAATATTTCTTTAGCTTATTATATGAAATCTATCGGATGGATCCCGTATGCATATTTTATCGGTGGAATTTTGTATTTAAGCGGCCAAACTTTAATAAACCAATATACCATTGAAAAATATTGGAACACCTATTTCATCAGTGAAATAAGTATCATTATTTCGTTGTTGATAGCGTGGATACGCAAGCATCCGAGATTTCTTGTGGAATAAATATTAGAAAAATAAATACAAATCAGCCGACCGGTAATTGTGACAAACATCCGGTCGTTTAGTTTTAACTTTAACAACCAGTGCTCTGAATAATCAGGGCATTTTTCATTTATATAAGGGAATTAACATGACAAATTTCAGTAAGCAATTCGCGGAAGATATTGTTCTTCCGAACGGATCTGTCGCGTCGTCGGTCGCCGACGTTGACAAGTACCTAAAGGCGTCGGGTATGGCCCGCGCCAGCGACTTTTCAACCGAATATATTAACAATATTCGATATCAACAACAAAAAAGCCGGCAAGAAGCAATTTTTGCCGACTTTCTTTTTAATTATAAAAGGATGATTTGGAAATGAGTAAATTAAGAGAAGAAATTGAACGTCGATTGGCCGAAAGCGGTATTTTTAATACCGATAAGCCGGTTGATGCTTCTACCCCTGATCTTGATACGCCGGAAAAGGTTGTCCCAACGGAAACAAAATTACAGGCACCGCAAAGCTTTGATGCTAAATTTGCGGCCGATTTTGTAAATTTATCACCGGAATGGCAACATTTTTTATGCGCACATGAAGATCAGGTTATCCAAACTTTGGCATCTTGTGCCGAGCAACTCAAACAATATACCGATCTTGAGCGGATATATCGCACGCACTGCGCGCATATTCATGCCGAAGGTAAGCAGAAACTGAATGAGTGGTTGGCCGGTGTGGCGGAAATAGATGCCCGTCTGCAGCAAAATCCGGCAGAAACACTGCGTGCCTTGGGTTTGTGCTATGGTGTGAACTTACAGGTTGTGCAACCGACAGACGACGGTTTAACCAACGAAGTGGTTGGACGCTTGTGCGAATTAGAACGCAGTTATTACAATCTGAAAGACTTTGTGCAACAACAAAAACAACAGCGTTTAATAGATATGATGCACATTTTCGGTAATCAGAAAAATGCCGGCGGTGAACCCGCATATCCGTATTTTGACGTTGTGCGCGAACAGGTGTTCGATTTGTTGCAACGCGGTGCGGCTCAAGATGTGAATGAGGCTTATGAAAAAGCGCTATGGCTTAATCCGATGGTTCGTGAGGAGTTGATTAAACAAAAAATCAGTTCTCAAGCCGTTGATGCCGAACGCGCCAAGCAGGCTGCATTCGTGCCACACGGAAAGGCTCAGGCCCCTGAGAAAAAACTCACATTGCGTGAGGAAATTGAAAAGAACATAGCCGCTTATGCGGAATAATTTTTAACCCTGTAACAGAAAAGGAAAAAAGATATGAGTAATTCAAATTACAATGATGTATTAACCGTAACTTTGGAAAGTCGTTCCAAAGATTTGCGTGACAACGTATCCAAAAACAATGCGTTGTTAAATCGTTTGCGTGAGAAAGGCAATATGCGCCCGATTACCGGCGGTTCGAAAATTCTAGAAGAGCTGGAATATGGTGAAGGCACAATGGTGTGGTATTCCGGTTATGATACCATTTCATATACACCGAAACAGTTGTTTACGGCAGCGGAATATGCACTTAAACTGTGTGCAGTGCCGGTGGCAATTTCAGGTGAGGAAACATTAATGAACAGCGGGCCGGAACAAATGGCCAACTTATTGGAAAAACGTATCAGCAATGCTGAAAAAACGCTTTGTAACAAAATGGCTCAGGCTATTTACAGTGACGGCACCGGTTCTTCCGGTAAAGAAATCGGTGGTTTGGCATTATTGGTGGCAGATGATCCGACTAGCGGCACTGTTGGCGGTATTAATCGCGCCACAACAGGCAACGAATTTTGGCGCAACCAATCGGCAACAGCCTCATTGGATAAAACCAATATTACGGCACAAATGAGCGCATTATATAATAAATGCACACGTGGTAGCGATAAGCCGGATTTAATTGTTTGTGATGACGCGTTGTATTCGCTTTATGATTCAACATTGATGGATATGCAACGTTTTTCTGATCCGAAATTGGCTGATGCCGGTTTTGTCAGTGTAAAATTCAAAGGCGCAGACGTGATTTATGACGGCGGACAAGGCGGTTTCTGCCCAAGCAATCACATGTATTTCTTAAAC
>JAZNQW010000007.1:0-1637 GCA_045590435.1 Alphaproteobacteria bacterium
CCTCAGCATGCCATATTTTTTGGCATTGTGAGGCATGCGAAGCACGCCTTAACAATCTTCGAACGCCAGTCCGACAACGTTGCACTTTGTGCGGAGATGCTTACGTTGCCTACGGCTCCTCAGCATGACGGGGAAAGAGAAAGTGCGGAGATGCCTTCGTCGCCTTTTCAAGGCTCCTCTGCATGACAGGAAAAAGGGAACGGCTCCTCTGCATGACTATAAAAATGCGTTACATAAGGGCAAAATTAATCCGTTGATAAATTTGATTTTGTGCTTGGTAAAAGGGGCGGCCTGCGCTATAATTACGCGTATGTGAAAAGATATTAAATACAGAGGAAATAATGACTGATTTAACTGAAGAAGAATATACAAAAGGTGAAGAAGAATATAATGCCGATTCCATCAAGGTTTTACGCGGACTTGATGCCGTGCGCAAACGTCCGGGAATGTATATCGGCGATACCGACGACGGTTCGGGTTTGCACCACATGATTTATGAGGTTTTGGATAACGCCATTGACGAGGCGCTTGCCGGATATTGCGATAAAACCGTGGTGATTTTGAATCCGGACGGTTCGGCCACCATTCGCGATAACGGGCGCGGTATGCCGGTGGATACGCACAAAGAAGAAGGCGTTTCAGCGGCCGAAGTCATTATGACCGAACTGCACTCGGGCGGCAAATTTGATAACAATTCTTACAAAGTTTCCGGCGGTTTGCATGGTGTGGGCGTTTCAGTGGTGAACGCTCTTTCAACTTGGCTCAAGCTCAAAATTTGGCGCAACGATAAACAATATGAAGCTACTTTTGCCGATGGTAATGTGGTGGAGCATATTCATGTAACGGCTGATGCGCCGAACCGTCACGGCACCGAAGTTTCGTTTTTGCCGTCGCCGAAAACATTTACGCAGACCGAATTTAATTTTGACACATTGGAACGCGCTATTCGTGAAAAAGCATTTTTGAACTCGGGCGTTTATTTGAAGCTGATTGATAATCGCGGTGCCGAACCGAAAGAAATTGACTTCCATTACGAGGGTGGTTTGAACGCCTTTGTGGCGCACCTTAATAAGTCTAAAGCACCGCTGCACGAAAGCACCATTTCCATTAACGGCGGCACCAATGACATTACCGTTGATGTGGCGATGCAATGGACCAATTCGTATAACGAAACAATGCTGTGCTTTACCAACAACATTCCGCAAAAAGACGGCGGCACCCATTTGGCCGGTTTCAGAGGCGCTTTAACCCGCACGTTTAACAGCTATATTCAGGAAAACGGTTTACTCAAAAAAGACAAAGACATTATTACCGGTGAAGATATGCGCGAGGGGCTGACCTGCGTGCTGTCGGTAAAAGCGCCGGACCCGAAGTTTTCGTCGCAAACCAAAGATAAATTAGTGTCTTCCGAAGTTCGTCCGGTGGTGGAAAATATTGTCGGCGACAAGCTCAAAGAATGGTTGGAAGAACATCCGGCTGAAGCTAAGATTATTGTCGGCAAAATCGTAGAAGCCGCTTCGGCACGCGAGGCCGCACGCAAGGCGCGCGAGCTGACCCGTCGTAAAGGCGTTTTGGATATTGCCTCATTACCGGGAAAATTGGCCGATTGTTCGGAAAAAGATCCGGCTCTGTCAGAA
>JAZNQW010000008.1:0-6456 GCA_045590435.1 Alphaproteobacteria bacterium
TTACCAAAGATGATACAACCATTATTGATGGTGCCGGCAATAAAGAGGCCATTGAAGGACGTGCGGCTCAGATTCGTCAAGAAATCAGCCAAACCACATCGGATTATGACCGCGAGAAGTTGCAAGAACGCTTAGGTAAACTTTCCGGCGGTGTGGCCGTTATTAAAGTTGGCGGTGCGTCAGAAGTTGAAGTGAAAGAAAAGAAAGACCGCATTGATGATGCTCTGCATGCGACGCGTGCAGCCGTTCGTGAAGGCATTGTGGCCGGCGGCGGTGCGGCATTGTTATATGCCACGAAGGCTTTGGAAGGTGTTAAGAGTGATAATCAGGATCAAAATGTGGGTATTGATATTATTCGTAAAGCATTGCAAGCCCCGATTCGTCAGATTGCCGAGAACGCCGGTGTTGATGGCGCGGTCATTGCCGGTAAGTTGCTGGAAAGCAAGGATTGTAACTATGGTTATGATGCGCAGAGTGGTGAATTTACCGATATGATTAAAGCCGGTATTGTTGACCCGACAGAAGTGGTGCGCACGGCTTTGCAAGATGCGGCATCTGTTGGCGGCTTATTGATTACAACTGAAGCAATGGTAACCGAAATTCCGGAAAAGGAATGCCATTGCGGTCATGGTGACGGTGCGGCCGGCGGCATGGGCGGTATGTATTAATAACCGATTATTTTTGCAAAAACACAACCCTCCCTGTTTTGACGGGAGGGTTTTCTATTGACATTTTAGGGTAAATATATGATATTAAACGCAAATAATTATAATTATGAAACTGGAATTATTAACGATAACTTTTAACGTTTATGGACAGATCGTATTTATTAAAAGTGATTGACAAGCATTTTTGGGCGCTGAGCAAGGATGAAATTACCGCTCAAGTAATTGCGAATGATTTCGGATTGCCGGAATTTTTGATTGAAGCGTTGCAAAAGCAAGATGTTAAATTGGACAATACAGAGAATCTGAAGCTGTTCCATCCGTATTTTACAGATGTTGTTAATGAGGTGCGTGAGGGTATTATTTCAGCCGACGAAAACCGTCACAACACGCCAAGGCAAAGAGAAAGACTGTTTGACCAATCTCTATGGCTTATTTCTGTTTACTATCGGTATTCCGCTGTAATGAACAACACGCTGATTGCTGATTTTATCAGACTGATATTAATGCGAAAAGTATTGCTGACTTAAACTCGGGCCTTCGATTTTTTCGAAGGCCTTAAATGTATGGATTTATAGTAACTTATAATCATTACAGACGCACTGAGACGGATGAAAATAGGGGATGATATTTGATTAATTCTTAAATTTCTACCATGAAATTTTTAGCAAACGCCGGATTTTCATTTTGAGAAACATAGCCGCGCGGATTGCAGACAACACGACAAGTGCCGATTTGATAATCGGACGGTGCGTGAATGTGGCCGTGACACCAAAGTTTAATATTAGGTCGCAATAAAATAAAATCCTCCAAATTGCTGACATAACTAGGGGTTAATGTACTGTTTTGATAGTGTGGCGGCATTGATTCAATACTTGGGGCATGGTGTGTGACAACCACAATTTTTTTATCGGCAAATTGTTGGCATACGTCATCAATTTTCTTTAGTGTTTCAGCAAACATCTTGGCGCAATGTTCCGGTTGTAAGGGTTGCAGGTTTTCTTCGATTTCGTCTGCAAATGTGTTGTTTGGGTTATATAGTCCGTAACGGAAATCATTTAAGACGCGCTTAGCAGCCCACATGCTGATACCTTGTTGCTCATGACCGAATAAATTATAGTCTGTCCACAAAGTGCCGCCGACAAACACAATATCATCAACCATTTTATATGAATTATGCAAAAAAGAAAATGGCGCGGTTAGCGGAAAACGTTCTTCATACTGCGCGGTTAAATATTGTATTGAATGCGGAGAATGATTATAAACAATGTGGTTACCGGCAACCATAACACCGTTTCTAACGTTATTATTCAACCAAGCAGAAGCTGCTTCAAAATTACCGGCCACATCACCGCAAATTATTGTCGGTGTTTCACTTTTATCCAATTTAAGCGGATGGTCGGTATTCACATCTAAATGTAAATCAGATATAATGCGTATTTCCATGATTTGTTCCTTTACGTTCAAGTATATGTCGTTAAATTTGGTGAAGCAAGCAGATTTTGCATATCTTGACAAGAATGATGGTTTCAATGTAACATTACATACCAAACAAGGAGAGAAAAATGAAACTGTATCATTACATTACTAAAGGCAATAATGCTTTACAAAAAGGAATTCTGTCGTTTGCGGCAAACCCGAATGCCGATTTGAGCTACTACTTTAAGCGCAGCGGCGGCAAGACGACACATGCGGAAATCTGTCAATGGATGGATAGTTGTTTTGAAGGTCGCTCGCGCGGCATTCGCGCTTTTTCAGAACCGATTAAATGGACCGAGCGTAGTATCAAGTGCTTGAAAAACTTTGTTGACGGCGCCGATTGCTTTGCTATTGATATTTCGGCTATGAATAGAGACGGTTTGATAGAGGCGATATATGTGAGTCCGTCGGTATTAGATGTACCGGGGCTGACAGAACAGCAAAATTGCGACGAAGTGCTACAAAAATTAAGTGGTATTGAGGATATTGATTTTTCACCGATTGATTGGAGTATTTGTGATGATGAAGCGGGGCGGCGTTTTGCTTATGTGCGTTACTATCTGATTGTGGTTAAAGGCGGTGTTATTGCACCAAAATATATTCAGAAAGAAAAATAACATGAGGCTTTATCATTATGCACCGAAAGAAAATTCAGTAATGGAGCGAGGATTGCTTTCAATTTCAAAAGGTCCGCGCGATTTTAAGGCCTATGCGCACCGCGCTGGTTCTGAAAACAGAGATGATATTTTAGCCTGGTTGGATAAAACTTTCGCCGGTCGTAGTCGTGCTATATCATGCTTAACCGAGCCGATAAAATGGCAGGGAAATGATGAGGTGTTAAAAAAAATTGTCGACGGTTCTGTACTATTTTCATTCAAACTAGAAGATTTGCTGAAAGACGAATTGGTGGAAGCAATTTGGTGCAAAAACGGCTCAGCTGCTGGTGGCTATAATGAGAAGTTTTATCAAGTTTCACCGCAAGAAATAGATTTTTCACCGCTGACATGGGAAAAAGTTGATGCCTCAAAAGATTTGCTTTATGCCGTTATCAGGCATTATTTGATTGTTGTGAAGGACGGTTATATTCCGCCGCAATATTTAACCTTAAATTCTTGAGAGTTTGGTCTATGGCTTATTGTAATTGGAGTGCCGGTTCGGCGGTGAACATAAAATATCATGATGAAGAATGGGGCGTGCCACTACATGATGACCGCAAGCAGTTTGAATTTTTGATGCTCGAAGTCATGCAATGCGGCCTGAGTTGGAGTATTGTGATTAACAAGCGTGAGATTTTTCGCCGTTGTTTTGATGGTTTTGATTACGATAAAGTGGCGGGTTATGATGAGGCAGATATTGCACGAATTATGAATACCGAAGGTATGATTAAAAGTCCGCGTAAAATTGCGGCGGTTATTCATAACGCGCGCTGTTTTCAGAAAATCCGCGCTGAATTTGGCAGCTTTTCGGCGTATTTATGGAATTTTTCTGATAATAAGACGATTTTGTATGACAAGCACGGCGACGGTTATATTCCGGCCAGCAACGGTTTGTCCGATAAAATCAGTAAAGATTTGCGTCGGCGTGGGTTTAAGTTTTTAGGGCCGATAGTTATTTATTCGCATTTGCAAGCCTGTGGTATGATTAACGACCACGGTTCGGACTGCCCGTGTTACAAACATATTGTGGATAATTATCCGTGTGTACATAGAAAACGTGACAACGAGAAGAACGTGCAGTGTTTTGCTTAGGTTATGTTCCGTTCTGAAAATAATATCGAACACTTGATGTATTTTAGAAATTCCACGGTCTACTGCGTCGTAGAGCGCAGTAGACCGTGGAATGACACTATATAACAAAAAAAGCGGCACCGCTTGGCACCGCTTTTAATTTTTGCGTTATTATTCGCTGATTAGAATGTATATCTAACACCGAGCAAAATTTCGTGATCACGAGCAGATACTTTCGTAACGCTGTCTTCACCGAAGTGACCGCGAACACGACCCAAGTCAGCATAACGATAACCTAAGTCAGCAGCCCAGTGAGAGTTGATGTCATAGGTTAAACCGCCCATAACTTGCCAGCCTAAAGTATATACTGATCTAGCAAATTCGCCATTGTCAGCCTTCAAATAAGAAACACCCATACCGGCACCAACATACGGTGTCCACGGTGTGCATGTCAAATAATCAAAGTAAACATTTGCCATGAATGAATGTTTGTAAAGTCTGAAGTGATCAACACCAGCTTCTTCTACCCAGTTACGTTTAATGTCACGAGAACCGTTCCATTCCAATTCGCCACGTACATAACCGGCACGAACACCATAAGCGATGTGCGGATTAGCAACTAAAACTTTGTTTAATTTGGCATGAGCAACAGCGTCCATACCTTCACCACCAGTTTTAGCTTTGATTTTGTTGAAGTCATAAGACAATTTGCCAGATACATATTGGCTAACTTCAGCTTGTGCACTAGCGCTGAATAAGCAAGCCACACCAGCTAATAACAAAAATTTTTTCATACTTACATTCCTTTATTACTTGTTGAACAACAATATACTTTCGTATTGTAACACCGCTACTCTAGACCTATAAAATATATAAGTCAACCCCTTTTTTATAGGCATGGTGAATAAAACACGAAAGTCATAAGTTATTTATTAGCAAAAGAGACTTATTTATCTTGGTTTAATGCTCGCCACTCAAACCATTTGGCGATTTTCAAAAAGCGAAAATATGCATAGGTTGTAGCCATCCAAAAACCGCAAGTGCCATATAAGAAATAACGTTTTTTGAAATAATAAATCAGAAATTGGCGCGGAAACTCGGTATAAAGGCGTAAACGCGTGTAATATCTTCCTTGTTCCACCGCGGTTTTTACCAGCTCGTCGGTATACATATTGAGCTTAAACCAAATTTGCGTCAGCGAAACATAGGAATAATGATATATTATATTATTTAGTTTTTTAATTACTGCGCCATCACTAACTACCACACGATCGTTAGTTAAATCATCCGGCATATTGCATTTTTTGCGATTATAGAGCCGCACTAAATCGCTATATGTTCTGGCAAATAGGCGCGGTTTTTTATCTCCCGGTAACATATCGCGGATTTTTATTACATAACCGTCAGCCGAAGGATTTTTTATTTCCGTTTTAATTTCGGCAATCAACTCCGGCGATAAAACCTCATCGGCATCAAGCGAGAGCACCCAATCATTATGACATAATTCTTGTCCGAAGTGTTTTTGTGACGAAATATTTTTCCACTCATGAAACACGAACTCCGCACCGTTTTCAAGCGCAATCTCTTTAGTCTTATCGGTTGAACCGCTGTCGATTACAAAAATTTCATCAGCAACCTGTTTAAGCGCCTGCAACGTGCGTCCCAAGCGTTTTTCTTCATTTAATGTCACAATATATGCCGATATTTTTACCATTTAACGTCCCTTTTTCGCATGGTAATTTACGGTATTTTTCGCAAACTTGCAATAAAAAAAATCCCACAATCAACAAATTGCGGGATTTTTTGTGAGCATTGTTATTAAAACTCGTTTAATACTTCAGCGCTCTCATGCGCATTTTCGGCATTTATCATCGCGATTGTGTTATAACCGCAGTCCACGTGCAAAACTTCACCGGTTACAGCCGCACCAAGGTCAGACAGCAAACTCAAAGCCATATTACCGACTTCATCTTGGTGAACATTACGACGTAACGGTGCATTCAGCTCATTCCAACGCAAAATCATGCGAAAATCACCGATACCGGAAGCAGCCAACGTTTTAATCGGACCCGAAGAAATAGCATTAACGCGAACGCCTTGCTTGCCCATATCCATTGCGGCATAACGTACGGAGGCCTCCAAAGCCGCCTTAGCCACACCCATAATATTATAATTCGGCAACACGCGTTCGGAACCTAAATAAGTCAGCGTTACAATAGAGCCGCCTTCGTTCATAATCGGCGAAGCACAACGGCAGGCTTCCAAAAACGAATAGCACGAAATGTGCATGGTGTTCAAAAAGTTATCCAATGTTGTATCAATGGTGCGACCGCGCAACTGATCCTTATCCGAAAAAGCAATCGCATGTACCACAAAGTCAATTTTACCCCATTTTTCGCCCAATTCCTTAAAACAAGCTTCTACCGAGGCCGAATCGGACACATCACATTTAATCAAAAGCGGATTATTGAGTTGTTCTGCCAAAGGCTTCACTCTTTTTTCAAGCATTTCGTTTTGATACGAAATTGCGATTTGAGCGCCTTGCTCGTTTAAGGCCTGAGCAATTCCCCAAGCAATTGATTTAT
>JAZNQW010000009.1:0-12914 GCA_045590435.1 Alphaproteobacteria bacterium
GAAAGATTTTCAACTTGGCGTGTTTCATCAATCAGTGTAATAAGTTGATTACGACTCATTTTTTGCGTTTGAGCTATTTGACATAAATCCATGTAAAATTCCTCTTCCAGACTAATGCTGGTGGCGTGGCGTCCGGCAATTAAAACAGAAAATTTTTTCATTTTTTCCGGCGATAACTGTCAATTGAAATAATTTGAGCAGAAGGTTGCTTTTGTGAAGTTGCCGAAGAAGTGTGTGGTGACGCAATGTTTTTCAACTCCGAGTCATCATCTTCGGAAAGTTCATCATTGCCTTGTTCCGGTGTAAAACTTAAACCGAATTTAGCAAACGGATCAGCAAAATAAGTGATACCTTCATATGGAACCGTAATGGTTTGCGAAATGCCGCCGAAACTTAAATCTACGGAAAAACTGTTAAGATGAACCGTTAAGTTTTTAAATTGGTTTTGCAACACAATCGTCATGGTTTCCGGATATTGAATTTTCAGATTTTTAGAAATCTTTGTTCCCGGAAAATCTGTTCGGAAGGTAATATAAAAGTGGTTTTCTCCCGGTAAACCCTGTTCTTCGGCAATTTTTAAAGCATAATACACGACGTTGCGCAAAGATTTTTCAACGAGCTCGTCATAATTTATTTCTTCTATATATTTAACCATTTGGGCTTCCTATAACATAAGTTAATGAGCCGTTCTGTTGCTAGGCGGCTCCTTCCCCACTTTGGGCAAACCAATGCTCAAAGAATTGAAATTCGTTGCATTTGCTTAAATTATGCAGCTACTGCAACTGGTGCAAAATTATCATTTGCATTCATTTATTCTGAACCGATAACGGTGGTATCTTGCCGAACACAGCATATATCTTTAATGAACACTGTCGAACCTGTTTCACCCCCATAAACAATGGTGGAGGTGCCGAGCACTGCCCTCGGGTCCAATGAGCCTATTTCATACAGCCTCTGGTGTTACAGTCAATTTCTTGACAATGTTTAATATAGCGAATTTTTTATAAAAATCAAGGTATATAATTTAGGCTAAAAGAAGATGCGACTCTTAAAATGCGTAAGAGAAAAACGGGTGAAAATCGGTATTTTACGTGGAGAATATTTGGTTTTACACACGTAATAATAGAATTAGACGCAAATAGACAAACATAAATATGTCGTATTTTCATATAGTTAATTTACAAAAATTTAAAAAATATGGGCAAAAGAATTATTTTGCTGGATTTAAACAAAAAGAGGTGTTATATGACTCATGAAAGTTAACAATTCGTTAAATTAACTTTAAGAAAGAGTTAATGAAACGGGCTTTGTTTTTAAGGCCGGCTTCATTCAGAAGCTGAGAGTTCGGGTGGAAATTCTTAAAAGATGGGAAATCTGATGTCTTATTGACAGAGAAAAAAAGGTGACACATCTCGTGTTTAATAAATTTTTTATAGTATTAATCAGCGTCTCAGTTTTGTTCAGCAATGCCATTTACGCAAACGAAGACACTGATGTTCTGCCGATTAACCAACAGATACATGACAGTTCGGTTTGTTCGGCTGCTGCGAAACAAGCAGGCACCGAATATGGTGTGAATTTTGATTTATTGCAGACAATTGCTGTCGTTGAAAGCGGTAAATGGGATAATTTGCAGAATCGGTTTGTGGCATGGCCGTGGACTGTTAATATTAATGGAAAAGGGCATTATTTTACCTCTAAGGAGGAGGCCGTAAAAGCGGTTAAGGAAGCCCAGGCTAAAGGAATTAAAAGTATAGACGTGGGCTGTATGCAAGTTAATATGAAGTTTCACGGTAAGGCTTTTTCTTCGGTGGAAGATGCTTTGGATCCGTTAAAGAATGTGCAATATAGTGCCAAGTTTTTAAGAACGTTATATAGTTCAAGCGGTCGTGATTGGAAAAGAGCCGCCAGAAGATATCATTCGGGTAATCCGAAAGAAGGACAGTTATATACAGACAGATTGGAGAATCGGTTTGAATCATATCGTATGGCCGGTTTAACGAATAGCATGGAGCTGTTCTAAGTCGTGGCTAAAGCAACCAAATATCAAAAAAAATATGATGTAAAAAGCTATGAAGTTGATTGTCATGGCTTTTTACGTCTTTTGAGTTTAATGGATATTTTGCAAGACGTAGCTGTTGAAAATGCAGATGCTTTGGGGCTCGGTTTAGAAACCTGTGCTGAACATAATTTATCGTGGGTGGGTTCAAATTATTTGATTCAAATTGAACGTATGCCGAAATTACATGACAAGTTACATATTGAAACCTGGCCGGCCGAAACTAAGTTTTGTAGTGCAATACGTGATTTTATTGTTAAAGACGAATCCGGTCATGCAGTTATTAAAGCCAGTAGCCAGTGGATTTTAATTGATATTGAGCAGCGTCGGCCAATGATGCTGAAAAAATATTTTCCGGATTATGAAGCGGTGGGCGAACGAATTCTTGATACGAATTTTCCGAAAATGGCGGAAGTTACAGGTGCCGAAGTAACATTTAAGACGTCTTTTAAGGTGCGCTTTGACGACATAGATGTTAATGGCCATGTCAACAATACAATTTATCCGTTATGGGCCAGTGAGAGTGTGGATGAGGCCTATCGAATGGTGCATTTACCGGCAGAAATCGAGCTTTGTTTTAAAAAAGAAGTTTTATATGGTCAAACTGTTGAGGTTTGGACGCAGCAGATTGAAAATATCAGCCGACACAGTATTTATGACCAAAAAACACATACTGAATTAGCCCAATGCCGTATTAAATGGCGTAAAATAGTGGCAGACAAATAAAAAATTAATTTTCTTCAATAATCACAACAGCTTGCGCGTATGGATAGTCGTCGCTCAGGCTAAGATGTAAAGTTGGTTTTGCGGTTAATTTTTCAAGATATTTCAATGCGCTACCGGAAATTTGAAAATAAGGTTTACCGAGTGGGTTATGTTTTATTTGAATATCTTTCAGAAAAATACCATCTATAAAACCGGTGCCAAGGGCTTTTACAAAGGCTTCTTTACCGGCGTAGTATTTAGCCAGTAGGCAGGCTAAAGATTTGTTTTCCGTAATGTTTCTGGAAGATAATTCTTGTAACTCCTCCACGCCTAAGATTTTACGCTTAAAGTGTTCGAGAAAGTCAGCAGATTTTTCAATTCGTTTAATATTTACTATGTCGCAACCCAAGCCTAAAATCATGTTTAACTCCTTATTTTGTGGCGCGTGCAACATAACTTATGAGTTTAGATGATTTAAGCGCTAAAATTAAGGCATTCAGTTGATCAACGTTTTTAACTTCCAAATCAAGCAAAATCTCGTAATAACTCATTGTTCGGTATGTTATGTTTAAATTCATGATGTTCGCTTCGGCTTTGGCAACAATGTTTGCCACATCGGCCAATGCGCCCGGTTCATTGCTCAGCATTAATTTAAGACGAGCAACGTGTTTTTCATTTTCAGCGGCGTCACCCCAGTCTACATCAAGCCAACGTTCCGGTTCTTTTTCATAATTTTTCAAAGAAGGGCATTCTACGGTGTGAATTGTAACGCCCTTACCGGTGGTGACAATACCGACAATTTTATCGCCCGGCAAAGGGTGGCAACAGCCGGCAAAATGAACCGCCATACCATCTATTAATCCTTTGATTTTGAGGGAATCGCGTTTGGTGTTTTTCTTGAAAACCGGTAATTTAATAGAATTTACCATTTTTTCAAGTTTATTTTGTTTATATGCCGGATGCACGGCGCGTAAAACGTCCCAGCCGGTAATCAGGCCTTCGCCAACTTTTGCATAAATGTCGTCAATGGTTTCAGCCTCAAAATTAGGAATTACGGCAACCAGTTCTTTTTCCGTGTAACTTTGATCTTCGGATTTGAACAATTTTTCTAAGATTTCTTTACCTAAAGTGATGAATTGTTCACGTTTATTTATGCGAATATAACGACGAATTGCGGCTTTTGCCTTACCGGTTACAACAAATCGATCCCATTCCAAAGACGGATGTTGGTTTTTTGAAGTCAATACTTCAACTTGATCACCGTTTTGTAGAATTGTTCGTAGCGGTTTAATTTCACCGTTGATTTTAGCGCCGACACAAGTGTCGCCCACATTTGAGTGCACGGCGTAAGCAAAATCAACCGGTGTTGAACCGACAGGCAAACCGATTAAATCGCCTTTTGGGGTAAAGCAGAAAACTTGGTCGTTATACATTTCCAGTTTTGTATTTTCCAAAAATTCATCCGGATTTTGGGCTTGATCAAGAATTTCCAACAATTCGCGAATCCAGCGAAAGTTTTTACCCTCTGTTCGTTGAGATTGTTTATATGCCCAGTGAGCGGCAACACCTTTTTCATTAACTTCATGCATTTCAAAGGTGCGAATTTGCACTTCAATGCGCACATCTAACGGGCCAATCACGCCGGTATGTAACGATTGATAACCATTCGGTTTAGGGGTTGAAATATAGTCTTTGAAACGGCGCGGCACCATGTGATATTTACTATGGATAATACCGAGGGCTTGATAGCAATCGGCCACCGAATCAACACAAATGCGGAATGCCATAATATCGGAAAGTTGCTCAAACGAGGCATTTTTCAGTTGCATTTTGCGCCAAATCGAATATGGCGTTTTTTCGCGACCGGTAATGGAACAATTTATGCCGTTATCGGACATATCTTTTTCAAGCTGAGCAATAATTTTCGGAACAACATTGTTGCCTTGTTCACGCAAAAAGTTGAGGCGCGCTACAATAGAATCATGTGCTTCTTTATAGAGTTCGGCAAAGGCTATTTCATCCATTTCCGATTTGACCTCTTCCATGCCGATACGTTCAGCCAACGGTGCATAAATATCTAAGGTTTCACGCGCAATACGGGCACGTTTGTCAGCCGGACAAAAGTGCAGTGTTCGCATATTATGCAGGCGGTCGGCCAATTTAATCAATAGAACGCGAATGTCTTCCGACATGGCGAGCAGCAACTTGCGAAAATTTTCAGCTTGTTTACTGGATCCCGATTTGTGTTCAATCATGGCCAATTTAGTTAAGCCGTCAACCAGTTGCGCAACTTGGTCACCGAATAAGTCGCGAATTTCCTCCAATGTGGTGTCTGTGTCTTCAACGGTATCGTGCAATAAGGCTGCAATAATTGAAGCACAATCTAACTTATATTTTGTTAAAATACCGGCTACTTCAATGGGGTGTGAATAATAAGGGTCACCTGATGTGCGAAGCTGGGAGCCGTGTTTCTTTAAGGCGAAAACATAGGCTCTGTTCAGTGCGTCTTCGTCCGCATACGGATCATAAGACTTAACCAAATCAACCAGCTCGTATTGTCGTAACATTTATTTTCCTCAGTTTGAGATAAAAAAAGCAAAACACTCATTTATTATATAAGATGTTTTGCTTTAATAAAAGTTAATTTTATGATTTTTAATCTAAATCATCATCTCCTGCGAAATCATCACCAAAGTCGGTTTCATCATCAAAGCCGAAGTCGGTATCCGAATCCAGATCCAAAGATTCGTCATCATCATCACCATGAATTTGCATGGTGCTTGATAAATCTTCGTCACTAATCATATCGCTTGAGAATGTTTCATCTAAATCAGCCAATTCTTTAGCGGCAGAAATGATTTCAACTTCTTCATCTTCCGGCTCTTCTGTTTCAACATATTTCTGTAATCCCATCACCAGAGAACGTTGTAAATCTTCAATGCTGACACGATTTTCAGCAATTTCACGCAATGCCACAACCGAATTTTTATCATTATCACGGTCTACGCACAGGTGAGAACCAGCTGATATATCACGCGCACGCTGAGCTGAAATCAGAACCAAATCATAGCGATTAGGAATTTTATCTATACAATCTTCAACAGTAACTCTTGCCATTTCTATTACCCTTATTGTGTTAACATTAAAATGGTTATACATATTCTATTTGAAAAATGCAACATTTTTTTTAAAGGATTACGGAATGATTAACGGTGTGCCGCCGTAATGGTCGCCCAATTCTATCCATGCTTTCTGCAATTCATAGCGGAAAGGGGTGACAGCATTAACATTTTGCACCGAAGAATCATATAAATGAATGGATGCTTCAATAAAATATTTTTGAATTTCTCGTTCTTCGTCAGTGAAATCCATATATTTCCACATTTCATATAAATAGCCCTTTTTCAAAAAGCGAAGGCCGGTGATATATGCGTTTGGCATGGTTAATATGCGGTAGGCTTTAAGGGTTTTATCGCAAGTGTAAGCCCAGTCATCCAGCCCAAATCCTTGTTTACCGATATATTCTTGGAAGTCACTGCGCAGGCCTTTCCATTTTATTTTGCGTGCAATTGTTTGACAAGGATTGACTGCACCTTTAAGAAAAGAAACATAAACGGATGAACCGTTTTTTTCATCCCAGTAATTTATGAGCGAATCAACCAAAATTAATTCAATTTCATGATCATTTTCATGTAGAAATTTTTTCAGACCATCTATTGTTCCCAAGAACGCTTTAACATCAGCACCGGAAAGAGGAGTGTCTTTATCGGCATAAAAATGTCTAATACCTAAATCCGGTTTAGGCGGGCGATTCCCGTCAGTATAATTTTCGATGGGTACATTTTTTTTGAGTGCGGCAATAAACTTCGGATTAATGCGCATTTTCATAGGTGTCGGTCTTTTCGGTTTAATTTTAGGGTATTCAATGGCAGATGCTCCTTCGCCCCATATTTCCGGCATCAGATAAACATATAATTCCGGAGAAGCATATTCGATATAAGGAACATCTTTGAATACTGAGGCTATTCTTTCCGGAAATTTATTTTTGGTTTCCTTAATTCCCGGAAGGTCTAGAATTTTTCCGGATAATCCGCGAACGGTATGAAGCATTGGACCTATATAAGGATAAAGCTCTTTCGGCATGCGTTTAATATCGCGCAACAGGCTTTCTTCGGTTGGATTTTCTATGCGCTTTTCGATGGTTCCAAAGTCGGTAATGTTTTTTTGGAAGCCTTTATCAAATTGTTTAGGCATTGCCCAATTAAAACGGTAACGCCAATCGTAATAAGAATGTTTTTTTTGATATTCTTTCTCTAAACGCCAAACAATAGGTATTTCTTCGTTGGCATCCACGTCATACAAATGAGCGTATTCCTTCAGTTGTGCAGCACACGGATGAGCAATTAAAAGTAAAAAAAACAAAAGTAACAGACGCATCATTAATCTCCTGAGGTGAATTATAATCCGAAAAGATAAAAAAAAATTAAAAAGAAGGTAAAATATTGCTGGACTTGGCATAAATATTTTTGTACAATTGCGAAAGTTTTAATATCAGGAGTTGAAAATGGCTTGGACAGAAAAAATGGTGGAAGACTTGCGCCAAATGTGGATTGAAGGTTTAACCGCCAATGAAATTGCTAAAAAATTGGGCGTTTCTAAAAACTCTATTGTTGGTAAGGTTCACAGATTGTGTTTAACGGCTCGTCCTTCGCCGATTAAGAAGAAAGAAGAATTGGCAAATGAAGCAGATATTGCTGATGTCGGCAGTGTTGCAAAAACAGAAAAAAAAGAGGAAGTGAAAGAAACCGTTTCAGTGCAAAAAAATATGGAAAACGGTAAAATTAAATTGGTTGACTTGGGCAATCATACTTGCAGATGGCCGGTAGGAGATCCGCGAGATGAGGATTTTGCTTTTTGCGGCAAGAGAGTGCGCGCCGGACAGACATATTGTGATGAACACGCCATGATGGCTTATGTAAAGGCTACCAAAAGATAACGAGAAATCATGTTACTAAAAAGGATTCGTTGACTAAGTTGACGAATCCTTTTTTATAATGTGTGGATTTGATAATAGATTGTTTGTATCGGACTAAATATCGGCAATTACTGACATTGAAACGATAATATCCGGTGCATCAACCATTCCGTTTGCGCCTTTACCCTTTTTGATTAAATCAACAAATTCCATGCCGGAAACGACATTTCCCCAAATGGTGTATTGTCCATCCAACCAAGGACAATCGGCAAAGCAAATGAAAAACTGGCTGTCGGCGGAATCAGGATCCATAGCCCGAGCCATTGAAACGGTGCCGCGTTTATGTTGTAAGCGATTAAATTCAGCTTTTAACTTATGACCACTACCACCGGTTCCGTCACCGCGCGGGCATCCTGTTTGTGCCATAAAACCGTCGATTACACGGTGAAATTTCAGACCATTATAGAAGCCGTTTCGAACCAATTCTTTAATTCGCGCCACATGATGCGGTGCCGCATCAGGCAACAACTCTATAATAATGTCACCGTTTTTTGTTTTTAGCAATAAAGCATTTTCAGCATCTTTAACGGGATAAGAATGTTTAATTTTTTTGGCGCGACTTTCGCTCATGCCAATTTTTTTTGTTTCTTTATTTTCCAACTTTTGTGTATTTGGCTTGGAAATATTTTTTGTTTCGGATTTTTGTAATAAATCAGTCATCTTCTGTTCCTTTCGTTATTTTTTATTTATTTAGGAAGCATTTAATCGTGATTCAAGACATAATCAACTCTTTCTTCCGCAGACAAGTTTTTCGGATAATATTTATCTATTTTTTTTATGGCTGAGATTAAACCTCTGCCGTTGGCAATTTGAATGGCTAATCCCGGACGAGCATTAAGTTCCAACATCATCGGCCCTCTGTCTTTATCTAAAACAATGTCTGCGCCTAAATATCCTAGACCGGTTAATTCGTAAGCCTGTGCTCCAATCAGAAGGTGTTCACGCCAAAACGGCACCTTCAGCTTCATTAAATCGGCTCCTGTATCAGGATGATGTGTAATCGGCTGATTGTGACACACGGCTTGCAAAGTATTGCCGGTGCGAATATCTAATCCGACGCCCACAGCGCCTTGGTGCAAATTAGCACGTCCGCCTGATTCTTTTGTGGCCAAGCGCATCATGGAAAGTGCCGGATATCCTTTATATACAATGACACGAACATCCGGTATGCCTTGGAAACTGAAATCTTTAAACACATCACTGAAATGTACCAATTCTTCAATTAAGGCAACATCATATTGTCCGCCTAAGCTGTACAATCCGCTTAAAATATTTGAAATATGTTGATAAACTTCACGAAATCTCAATTCTTTACCGGATGCTGTTGTATAGCGCCCGTCTTTATACTTTTTGATGACCAGAACGCCTTTACCTTGACTGCCGTGTGCCGGTTTAACCACAAACTCTTTATGTCCGCGTACAATTCTCGGTAAATCAATAACTTCGTATTGATGTTCAATAACCCCAATCATGCGTGGTGTATTAATATCTATGCTGTTAGCCAATTGCTTCGTTTTAACTTTATCATCAACCAGCGGATATAAAGAGCGTTTGTTATGATGCGCAATAATTTTATAATTACGCGCATTCATTCCTAAAATGCCGAATTGGTGGAATTTACGTGCATACGAAAAATAATGAAGCCACTCAAACATATTATTTGTCCTTCACTAAAGCCGCAAAGCGCGTAATTTCCGTTAAACGATATCCCGTGTATGTTCCCAGTAACATTACGGCAGCCAAAATCACAAAATTCCACTCATTGAAAGCGAACATAATATGGCGAATATACGAACTGCTTACAACCAAATACGTTATAATTGCTACAAACAGCGTATTTACAATTTGTTTGATGGCATTTTTGGCCCCGTCTTCTTCCCAAGTAATACATGCTCTTTCAATAATCCATGCCGTAATAATAATCGGGAAGAATGCTGCCGACGCTATTACGTGCCAATCTATTTGATATCCGACAACGGTTAATAGCTGCATAATAAGGATTACACAAATAACAACGGCTGAAATTCTTGGAACAAGCAACAGATTTAAACGGGTTAACATTGTTCGGATGAGTAAGCCTAACAGAACAATTATACTGAAGCATATGAAGCCGGCCCAAAATCCTGTTTTAATTAAAGACATAGCAATAAGCATAGGTGTAAATGTTCCCATGGTTGAAATGCCAACGACATTACGCAATACAACAACCAACAAAATTCCCAGAGGAAAAATCATTAACCACTTCAATGCATTTTGTTCCAACGAAGGTAAATCATAAATTGTATAATTAAACAAGCGGCTGTTTTCATATTTTGCACGGCGTCCGGCCATTTTAAATGATGAAATAACCGATTTTACGACCGAAAATTTGACTTCGGAATTAACCCCGCCGCTCACATCTAAAAGAGAAACTCCGCCACGTTGGAAAATAACAAAATTTTTAGGTAGACCGTCTTCGCCGGTTTCGATATTATAAATCATCCATTTGCTGCCTTCGTAAACTTCAAGCATTAAGTCGGCATGAGCCGAATGTTTTTTCTCGGCCAATTTCACACCGCGCACAATTCGTGCCGGAATACCTTTAATCGAAAGCAAGTAAATAATTTTATCGGCCATAATTTTCGGCGATTTTTTAACCGGTAAAAAAGAATCAACTTGCGGTGCTAATTGTTCTTCATTCAGTAGTTCTATAATTCGTTTTGCCGCACTGCCTTCTTTAGCATCAGCCAAAGCCCAAATTTCATTAATCATGGCTTCTTGTAATTCATCATTCAAGGTTGGTTTTTTAATTTTCGGCGGCGTTTTTTCCCACACTTTTCCGGTAACATCTTCATTATCATAAATCATAATGCGATAGTATAGATTTTGCTTGTTTTTACGCGCTTTGGAACGCATGGTTATGCGGTGACTTTTTTCGTCTTTTTGCACTTCATAGCCTTTGGCTACGGTATCCTCACTTAAAATTTTGTATTCCCGGGCAATGCTCGGGGTGGAAAGCGAAACTTCTATCGGTTCACCGGTCGGTTGAAATGAAACATGGGCATCGATTGTCCATACGTCTGATTTTTCAGTTGGTTTGAAACTGAAACCCCAAACCGAGATTTTGTAATATGTTGCCCAAGAAGCAAATATAACGGAAAGAATTAAAAAGAGTGTCAACAGACCTCTGACTGAAAGTATTTTTTTCATAGAAATATAGTCCTTATAATTATTTTAAGGTATTGGATAATGAAACATCTACAATGGCGCGACCGGCTAAAATATTACGTCCCACCAACGTTTGATATTCAAATTTTTCACGCTCGGCGATAGTGAAATCAGCTTTAAATGTTTTGCCGCCCATTTTAACATCCATTTCCACAAGCGGACGACGCTCATCTTCAATAATGCGCTTAACGCGAATACGTTTCACAATCGGTTTTTCAAATTCATATTCTTCTTTGGTTTCACGATTAATTACCTTGAAAGAAACCCAGCTTTCACCGTCGCGTTCAAAACGTTTAATATTTTCGGCGTCTAAAGAAGAAGTTGTAGCTCCGGTATCAATACGCGATAAGAACGCCGACTTCATCGGCGGCAAATAAATACGTTCAACCGCACCAATCACATTGTTTGGCATCACTGTTACCACTTTAGGTTCTTTGACTGTGTGTGGCGTGATTGCCGGCACAATTTGCGTATTTTGTTCAGCACAAGCAGCTAATCCGAAAATACATAACAGATTTATAAATTTGCGCATTTTAAACCTTTCGATTTTTTTACTTAATTATACTTATAATCAACTTTTTTATAATAAAGTAAAGCAAAAAAATAATCGCCGACAACAAAAATTTTGTCGGCGGTAGTAAAAACAATCAAACTCTAGAAAAATACGGTTAATCGTAAAGATGTTGCCGTTCCGTAATCTGATTTTTGATTTTGCGCCGGATGAATGTAAAATTGAAAATCAGGTGTTAATGTGGCCCATTTTGAAATTCCCCATGCCCAATAAGCCTCCAAAACTTGCTCGGCATTATGATAAGTCGGTGCGCCAACGGCTTTTTCATCTACTTTATTATAAGAATAAGAGAACCCGATTTGATCTAATTCATTGCGATTGAGCGGGTTGTTCACAACGCTTCCCAAAACGTATGATTGATTAATTTCCGCCACATGTCCGCTTACGCCGTTAATTCGTCCGAAAAGTGCAAATTTTTCTCCGATATTTTGTTGCATATTAAGGGACCAACCGGTGGTGGATTGCGGCTGTAATTTTACATATGGTTGATTATAAAGCATAACGGAATATTGCCCTTGTCCGAGGCTTTTAATTGTCGGATTGTATCCCAGTTGTCCGAATGTTGTAAAATGCCCGTCGTCTAAGTGATTAAACCGAATACTTGGGGCATTAATATTCGTGGCATCCAAAAAACCGGCCACAAATAACCAATTTCCCGGCGTTGCTTGAACATAAGCACCTAATCCGGCGTCAGAATATGTGGCACTGGCGTTTTGTGCTGAAGCGTAATTTAAGAAATTAATCTGCTGGTTGTTGTCGTAATCCGTGCCGTCAAAATTGTATAAACTGTATTGGCCGGCACCGAAAGTTAACCAATTATATTTTGCCGGTAATTGGTAAGTGTAATATAAATCGGCAAATTCCTGTTCGTCGGAGCCGAAATCGTTAATCGGTGTTATAAAGCCCGAATTTCCTTGAATGTCGTTGGCGTTATGATTGCCGTAAAAAATGCTGTAATAAGAAGCATTTAAAATACCGGTACCATATTGATTATCAAAAGTTGTCCATGTGATTGACGGTGCTAAATAGGATTGAAAGGCATTAGCATCTCCGCTCGGTGAAGTACGTTGTAAAAGCGCGGAATATGTCAAATTATAACTCAGTCCGTAATGGTTGTTTAAATAATTTTTGAAAGCCGTATAATCATCTCCGAGATTGTGCGGTGTAGCTTGTGCGGTAGAGATAAAAAGTGCCGCAATGGCAATGCTTAATATCAGTTTTTTCATAAATTTTTTCCTTTCTTTTATGTTTGTCGAATTAGATATATGTCGCAGATGGGAAATTTAAATACTTAATAACAGTAAAAAAAAGAGATTACCCGGTCGGAGCCGGGTAAT
>JAZNQW010000010.1:0-1581 GCA_045590435.1 Alphaproteobacteria bacterium
ATAACCGGTGAGCACTCAGTTGAACCATACGCTTCCAAAACGCGAATACCCAAACGCTCCATCCAAATATTACGAGTATCCGGCTTAATCGCTTCTGCTCCGCCAAACATAAACCGAACGTTGTGGAAATCAAACGGGTGGGCAATTTTGGCATAACCACGGAAAAACGTATCTGTACCAAACATAATCGTTGCCCCGATTTCATAAACAATCTCGGCAACCACACGATAATGAAGAGGAGAAGGATATAAGAACAGCTTCGCACCCTCCAAAATCGGGAACAACGTTCCGACAGTCAAACCAAAACTATGAAACATCGGCAAGGCATTAAAAACGGTATCCGTAATATTAATGGTTTCAATAGCTGCCATTTGCTTAATATTAGACATAATATTGGCATGGCTCAACACAACAGCCTTGGGAGCCCCTTCCGAGCCTGATGTAAATAAAATACAAGCCTTTTTATTCCCGCCGGCACGATGTGGAACGCGTTTAATTTTGTAGCGCAAAAAGGCATTAATCTTCGTAATCAACCCGATATGCTTACGTAAAGACTCCAAATAAACAACATTATAACCTGCCGCCTTCAACACCTCAACTGCCGCCTCCAACTTTGCAGTTTTAATAAACGTCAGCGACGTAATAATCATCTTGACTTGCGCCGTATTACACATAGAAGCGATATTCTTAGCCCCGACAGAGAAATTAAGCATAACCGGAATCCGCTCATAGGCTGACAATCCGAAAAATGTGCAGACTGTTGCGACAGAATTCGGCAACATCAAAGCGACGTGCTCTCCGCGACGAGTCCTTTTCTTAAAATATTTACCTAAAACAAAAGATTTGATAATAATATCTTTATAAGAGTTCGGTACACGTTGTATATCCTCAACAAATGCCGGACGCATAACCACATGCTTCTTTGAATGAACTTTAGCTGTCTTCATCAACTTCGCAAACAAAGAAATATTCGGGTTATAATTAACCTCAAAAAACATTTCACGAAGGATTTGATAAACTTCATTACTGATGTGATCACGCTGACGTCTTAATTCATCTTTTAACTTAAAACTACGCGGCTTACCAACCGTAATCAAAACCTTCGGCAACGGACGATGCGGTAACTTCCCCTTAGTTTTAGAAAAATAACCATATTGCGGACCGGTAATCCAAATTGGAATTAACGGCGACTTGGATTTATCGGCGACCACCCCCGGTGCTTCGTATATTTTCATCAAGCTGCCGTTTTCCGTAATTCTTCCTTCAGCAAAAATAACACACAACCGACCTTCGCTCACCTTATTAATTAAAGTTTTAATATCCCCCGGTTCAATCGGATTAAAATACATAATATCAGCCGTTTTCATCAACAACCGGATGAGACGACTGCGGTACAAATGACCATTCAGCGCAAAAATCGGATTACCGGGCAAAAAGGCAAACAAGAGGATCGGATCCAAATAAGAAACATGGTTAGAAACGTAGACACCTCGCCCCGGTATTTTACTTTCCTTAAATTGAAGACGAAAACGAACTTTAAACAGCCTGAAAATACAACGCAGGCAAAAACGAACGAAATTT
>JAZNQW010000011.1:0-3892 GCA_045590435.1 Alphaproteobacteria bacterium
TTTCTGAATAATTTTAATTTGTACAGTTACCGGCTTATAAATGGTTTGCTGCCACGGACTTTCCTCTACATATTCCTGTCCGCAGATGCAAATGCCTAAGCTGCGCAACGCCGTTTCCGTCGGAATAAACACATCCAATCCGTCATCTGTTCTGATGCCTGAATGCGCCATACCATGAACGGAACAATCTTGGTTAAACAGTGCTCCGCCAACCGTTACATTTTGAATAAACGTATTAGCCAGAATTTCGGCGCCGCGATCTTCGGTATAACGATAGCCTTCGATGCGCGCACTGTTTTCCAAATAATTTTCACCGTCCTTGAAGTCTTTAACATCTAACAAGCCCAAAGTTAGGAACCCGTTACGTCCAACTTCAGGTAAGTTCAAATTCAAGGCCAACGGTGTATATTCCGTGCTTTCATCCAACATAAACAACGCTGTGTTTTTACTCGGGTTCAAACGTACGGCCGTGGCTGTTAAATTATCTCCGCGAATCGTCTTGATTTTGTATGTGTTATTGTCTTTATCCACCAAATCTCCCGAGGTTAAAATATAGCGATCAGAAATCAACAGACCGGCGCCTTTACGGCCGTTCGGGCTATCAATTTGCACTACTGACGAGCGCATACGATAAACCGCTTCCGGTGTTAGTTGCGAACATGTATTGGCCGCCGTAATGCAAAGATTATCCAGAGTTGTTACATCTCCCGTATCAATCCATGTATCATCAACCACTTGGCACTGGCCGTCCTCACGAATATTACCGTTTTCATCAATGCATGCTTCAACCACATCATGCGTATTAATTACTTCTCCGGTTTCAATAATCGGTTCCGGTTCCGGTTCCAATTCCGGTTCCGGTTCAACTTCAATCACAGGTTGTGCACATTCGCAACTATTCGGCACAACATTGTAAACTTCGCAGTCATTGTTCGGACATACAAGCATATTGCTGATATATCCACATTCATTGTTTTCGTTACAAATGTATTGTTGGCAGCTGCAGTTCGGTTGTGCCGGAATCATAACCGGTGCTTGGCATTGAGCCATATCTATACCCGGACGGCTGACTTCACAGTTTTTAACCTGTTCATATTCTTTCAAGTAACCGCACTTAATCGGGTTTAGTGCGCGTTCTTCCTCTACCAAGGCATTACGCTGAGCCGCCATAGCAATCGGATCAACACGTACGGCCAATTGGTCTTCAAACCCCGGCATAGCACGCAAATTGCTTGTGGCATCTGCGAAAGCACGTTCCACCAGTTTCACTTCACCATTCACTTCACCCTGATACAATTCGCCGTAACCAACTGTTTCACCTTGCCAATAAACCGTGTTCTTGGTTAAATCGGTTAAACGCCAAACCACTGTTATTTCCGAGGTTCCGTGACGTAAATTATTCTTTTCAGCCTTGTCCCAATCATATTCGTCGCAAATATTCATGAAGTAATCCGTAATTTCGGCTGTTAAAGCATATTCCGGCAATTCCGTCGGCACAGTTTGCAAACACAAATCTTTCGGCATATCCATTACTTTGTAGCAATCGCTGACCACTTCTTCAAACACTGTATTGAAGTTAATGTTTTTCTCCAGCACGCGACCGCTGTTCAGCTTGGCCTCTTTATTAAAGCGACGGCAACCAAAAATACGGAAGCGATAGTTTCCAACATGGTCCGTATAAGGAGCATCCACACTCTTATTCTTAATACGGAAATCGACGTGATCTAAAGCCAACGGTGCCAAAGCACAGCAATTATGTTGCATTGCTTCATAAACCACCGGCGTATACGGGATGTAATTACGTACGGCCGGCGGCGCAATCACAATTTCCTGCCGACGCATTTCACATTTTTTGCATGGTCCAGGGAACAAACTTCCGTCCTTAGAACATGAAACACATGGATCTCCTCCCAACAAACTGCCGTCTTTATTACAGTTCACACACGGTTCACCTCCAAGTAAACTACCGTCTTTACTGCAATTTTTGCACGGTGCACCTCCAAACAAACTGCCATCACGATCTTTTTTGCAATTTTCACACGGCGCACCTCCAAACAAACTGCCGTCACGATCATTAATAGCCTGTGCAACCGGAGTCGGTGCGGCATATGGCGCATATTCTTGCGGTGCATACGTCGGAACACTCTGATATAAGACCATATCTTGCGGCAAATTGGTTACTTGCGGCACACTTGACGGTGGCGGTGTTGATGGGCCGGCATAACGCACACCGTATGAGTTCGCGTCCCGATACGCACCATATGGTGTGTAATATCCAGTATTCATTTGTGCAAAACATTCAGCCGCAACGCCGGATCCGATGACGGCGGCTAAAAAATATATTATTTGCTTTTGTTTGTTCATTATAATTTCTCCTAAACATGTTTAGACGGCATAACATATCTGTATGACAACGCCTCAGCTAAGTGCATTTTAGACACATTTTTTTCATTTTGCAAGTCTGCAATTGTTCTTGCCAGTTTTAAAGTGCGATGATAAGCTCTGGCCGAGAGTTTCATCTTATCGGCAAAATTGATTAATAATTGTTTGGCGGCATCATCAAGCGTTGTTACTTGCTCCAATGCCTCTCCTTTCAGTTGTGAATTGGTATATAAGTCCTTATATCCCATACTCAAAAAACGCTCCCGCATTATTTTACGCGCTGCCACAACCCGCGAACGAATCGTTGCCGAACTTTCGCCGCTTCTGGTTTCGGCAATATCCCATGGACTGACCGGTGGTACTTGAATATAAATATCGAATCGATCCATTAACGGACCGGAAATTTTAGATTGATATTCTTCGGCACATTTCGGTGCCCGCGAACACTCTTGTCCGTCAACGCCCAAATAGCCGCAACGACAAGGATTCATGGCTGCAATCAGTTGAAAATTAGCCGGATATTGTGTATGACAGTGCACACGCGAAATAGTCACGTAACCGTTTTCCAACGGTTGACGCAATGCTTCCAAAGTCGGCCGATTAAATTCAGGTAATTCATCTAAAAACAAAACGCCGTTATGCGCCAGTGAAATTTCACCCGGCACGCCTTTACGCCCACCGCCGATTAATGCCGGCGTTGATGCGCTGTGATGCGGATCACGGTACGGACGGTCAAAACTTAACGCACCGTCCTTCAGCTCTCCGGCAATAGAATGAATCATGCACGTTTCAAGCGCTTCTTCGGTACTCAACGGCGGCAAAATTGTTGTCATTCTGGCAGCAAGCATTGATTTTCCGGCACCCGGTGTGCCAACCATCAGCATATTGTGTCCACCGGCCGCAGCAATTTCCATTGCGCGTTTCGCGGTTTCTTGCCCTTTCACATCAGCCATATCCAAATCAGAAGTACGGCTCTGCGCTTGCTTAGCAGTCGGCGGCAATAACTGTTGCACACCCTTCAAGTGGTTAATCAAGGCTAACAAACTCGGCGCCGCCAAAATATCTTTCAGACCGGCCCAAACCGCTTCGCTGCCTTGCTGAGCCGGACAAATTAAACCTTTTTGACGCCGCGCAGCATGAATAGCAACCGGCAAAACCCCGCTAACCGGCATAATTTGTCCATCCAGTCCCAACTCACCGATTATCACATAATGTATTATTTCCTCTGCCGGTATAATTCCCAACCCTGCCAAAAGCGCCACGGCAATCGGCAAGTCAAAATGTGAACCTTCTTTTAATAAATCAGCCGGCGCCAAATTAATTGTTATTCGTTTGGCCGGCAATTCAACACCCATAGTGTTTAGTGCAGCGCGCACGCGCTCTTTACTTTCGGCAATCGTTTTATCCGGTAATCCCACAATATTAAACGCCGGCAAACCGGAAGAAATTTGCAACTGCAAATCCACATCCAGTGTTGTCAATCCGTTAAAAGCTATGGTGTTTACGCGGG
>JAZNQW010000012.1:0-1786 GCA_045590435.1 Alphaproteobacteria bacterium
TAATTTAGCATATGTGAAATGGTCCGATAATCGAATGTGCATTTTTAACCTCTGGACTATGAATGTTGTTAATGTATAAAATAAAAAAACAAAACTCAAGATATCTTTATAATTTTTTAATATGAATATGTTCTAATAACAAAAAATTGTAAAAAAAAAGGAATATATATGCCGGCATTAAAGCAAATAAACAGTGATCCAACTGCCAATCCTCATAAAAAAAGAATAAAGTTTAATCGTAGCTTAATTCTAAGAATTATAGTGTTACTTTTGTTAATCGCCGGAGGATATCTTTATCATATCAGACCGAGGATTAATGTTATTCCGGATAAAATCTATGCAACACAACCGCAGAGCATATTTAAAGATTTGTTTGCTGATAATATGAAGAAAATTATTTGGTTCGGAGCCGATTGTCCGGATAGTTACCAGCAAAAAGTCAATATAAATCGTAGCTTACAATATATGCGCTTAGATGAATATTACAAACAAAGACCGTTTTTACAGAATTCATTAAGCATAAATTGTATCAATTGCTTAGATTATTATATGATGGAAATGTGTGCAGACGGTTATTGCATTATTGTTCCGGCCAGTCACCGTATCATTAAAACAAATCGCGATAAATTATTCAAAGATCTTGAAAAATATAAAGGTCTTTAATTTACTTCAGTTTATATTCTGTTTAAAAAGTAATGCAGATTACTTGACTCTGATATCGTTATATAATAAAATCGAGGCGGTTTGAACTTATTGAAAGAGAATTTACATGAAAATTCAAGAAAGCGGTCGTTCTATGATCGAAATGTTGGGCGTTTTAGCCATCGTCGGCGTGCTATCCGTTGGCGGATTTAGAATTTACGCCCAAGCAATGCATAAATATCGGGTTTATAAACTGACATCTCAGGTAATAGATACTATTCAGCATGTCAGAAAATTTTATGAAGGCGCCGGCGTTTATAATTCATTAAGTGCTTTTGCTTTGAAGGAAGGCCTTGATTTAACGGCATTTGAACTTGACACAACTGCGAAAAAATTAACCCATATAATGGCAGGCAAGGCGGAGGTTACTCAATGTTCCAGATTAACAGTGGGTGATAATAAGGCTTTTTGCATTGTTTTATATGACTTAAAAAGAGACGAATGTGCCGATTTATTGGTTCAAACTTGGTCCGGTCAGTTTGTGGCCATCGGCTCTGTTG
This sequence comes from Alphaproteobacteria bacterium, assembly GCA_045590435.1. Lineage (GTDB taxonomy): Bacteria > Pseudomonadota > Alphaproteobacteria > RF32 > CAG-239 > RUG410. The sequence goes on from JAZNQW010000012.1 coordinate 1,203, forward strand.
TCGGTGATGATTTTGATGAATCTGATTATATGGATTCATCTGCTAACAGAGGACGAACGGTAAAAGATGGCAATAAGATAGTGGCTTATAGCGGTGCTATTCCTATAGCGTTAGGTGATGCCGCAACGGCATGTGCCGGAACGGATAATACGTTGTTCTTTAAATTAAAATAATTATAACAAAATATTGCGCTAAACAATTTTTGTGTATTCTGAAACCACTGTATCGGATACAGGGTATATGAGCTATTTGTATGGTTTACGGTCAGCTGAAATTTTATAGATTGTAAAGCGGGGGATAAATAATAGAAGTTGTTTCTTTTTATAAGAACTATGCCATAATGAGCCTTAATTTAAATAAGGCAGAGGAAAATAATGAAAATAGGAATTATAGGCACCGGATATGTAGGTTTACCGACAGGCGTTGGTTTGGCAGAGTTGGGACACAATGTGGTTTGTGTCGATAAAATTCAATCTAAAATTAACGATTTGAATAGTGGGCGTCTTACAATTTACGAAGATGGTTTAGACGATATGTTTCAAAAAAATCTTGCTGCCGGTCGTCTTTCATTCACAACTTCCATG
>JAZNQW010000013.1:0-1651 GCA_045590435.1 Alphaproteobacteria bacterium
ATCATTATTTTGCATTAAACGCAACCTGTTTTCGATTTGTTTGCGATTATACTCTTTGACCTTATTTTGCAAATAGTAGTTTTTATTGTGACGCAAAAAAACGCCATCGGAATGAACCGATGGCGTTAAAAAGTCAGCTGAATAAGACATTATTCATCATCATAATCAGACTCATAAAGATCAGAATTGTCTTCTCGATGATTAGATTTTTCAGAAGAGGCCTCATCTTCATCATAGTGCGCTAACATACATTCTTCTCCGGTAACAATATTTACCTGAAAATAGTCGTTGCCACGTCGCGCAATAACCACATCGGGGGCAATTCGCTCCAAAATCGTATCATAATCACTTTCCACAGCCTGTAACAGCAATTCTAAAAAGAGAAGTGATGATGTTCGTTTGACAGAGACACTGTCCGGAACTGCAGCCGTGGCGGAAACATCCTGAGAGGCATTGATAGAAACGGTTGATGTATCCTGTGCCGAAAGTTGTATACAACAAAACAATGCGGCAAAAAGAAATACCTTTTTCATAACCAGCTTTACCAATTACGTATACCACGACGATTGTACTTAGTCGGTCCTGTATTGTCATTTCCTTTTTTCAAGGAATGTTTGTGTGATACAGCTGACGAACCAAACGATATTGGCAGTGGCGATGCAGTCGAACCGGCCGATGCCAAAGTTCCAACCGGACACTCGCGAACCCTAATAACTACATCAGTATAAGGTATCAGCGTAACGGCTAAAACCTTACCTTTTTCGCGCCGCCGTGCTTCTTCGGTAATTTCGACATTACGTGCAAACATAGCCGGTTGCTTTTCAGGAAATTTCATCGGCTTTTGCGGCGGTGTGAGCGGCGCAGCCGACAATTGAGCAAATAATAAAATTGTAAGCATAAGCAAAATTGTTAAGAGTTAATAATACAAACAAATTGAGGTTTATATAGCATGTTGTATTAACAAAATTAAGATAAATATATTTTATGTCGCATTGAGATTGTTTTAGAATATATTATCAATTTTTTTTACCGCCTGTCGTATAATTTGTTATGGGCGCGTTTGTGTGTTTTTTCAAAGTTGCTGATTTTTTGTTCGGTCTTGGAAATTTCTTCGTGATAATGATTTACCACATGATTAAGTTTGCGCCAAAAACCTTCTTCAATGGAAATAATCGTGCCCCATACGGCCATAAAGAACATGATAATAGTTACCACGCTTTCTGCTATGTCTAAGATTTCTTTCATATCATATTTCGATTTTTTCATATTTTGTAAATAATTCGCAAATGGTATTAAGCAATAGATAATAGGGTTAAGGCCTTGAAAACAGCTAATTGTTTCCGTTGGGAAACTATGGCGCATAAAAGTGCCTACTTTTCAAATGAAATAAAAAGCATTATATGTTAAAAGAAGTGATTTTTATAAAGAGGCCTAGAAAAATGAAAGCATTAAACAAGTTAAATATTTCCGGTGCAATGGTATATCCGTTGATTGAAGGTGGTAAGGGGATTAACGGCACCGATGGTAAAAGTTCCGGTGCATGGGCCAAAGAAGGCGGCGTTGGAACAATTTCAATGGTTAGTCCGACGGAAATTTCGTTTGAAGGAACCATTATTCCGGAGGTTTTTCATGAAAGAATTCGTGCCAAGCG
>JAZNQW010000014.1:0-1973 GCA_045590435.1 Alphaproteobacteria bacterium
AAGGCTACAAATTTTTCTCCCTCATGCGCCATACGCACGGTAATATTGCCTTTGAGCTTATCGGCATCAAAAACGTGAAGCGGGCGTGCCAAATCGTAATTGATGTAGTTGGTAATATCTACCAGCGGCGAAATAGAATGAATACCAATAGCATTTAAGCGGTCTTTCATCCACTTTGGGGTTTCGGCATGGTTGTTTACGCCTTTGATGTAACGGCCTGTGTAAACAGGACATTCTGTCGGGCAGGTTACCGAAATTCTAATCGGATTAGCAAATTGACCGGTAGTTTTCTTGATATTCAACGGTTTTAAAGTACCCAGTCCGGCGGCGGCCAGATCTCGTGCAATACCGCGTACGCCCAAACATTCGGCACGGTTTGGTGTAATGGAAACTTCAATCACCGGGTCAATATCCAAAACGTCGGCGGCTTTGGCACCAATCGGTGTGTCAGCCGGCAACTCGATAATGGCATCATGCGCTGTGCCGAGGCCGATTTCATCTACGGCGCACATCATGCCGCAACTTTCAACACCGCGAATGGTTGCGCGTTTCAAACGCTCGTTAAACAACGGAATTAATGTGCCTTCGCGAGCAAAAATGCCAATTAACCCTTCGCGCACATTCGGTGCACCGCACACAACCTGATATTTATTTGTGCCGTCGTTAACACATAAAACGTGCAATTTATCGGCGTCCGGATGATTTTCAACGCTGTCAATGCGGGCTGTGATGAATTCATCAAGTTTTTCCGCCGGATTATATATCTCTTCCACTTCTAAACCGATACGAGTTAAAGTTTCATCAATTTGTTTTAATGTGGCGGTTGTTTCTAAATGCTCTTTGAGCCAAGATAATGTGAATTTCATCGTGCCAATCCTCCGTTATTGCTTAAGCCGCCGGTCATTGAAGAAATGTCCAACGGAATAAATCCGTAATGTTTGAGCCAACGCACATCTGATTCAAAGAATGTGCGCAAATCCGGTATGCCGTATTTCAGCATGGCTAAGCGATCAATGCCCATACCGAAGGCGAATCCCTGATATTCATTTGGGTCTATACCACCGGCTTTCAATACGCTTGGGTGAACCATGCCGCACCCGAGGATTTCCAACCAATCTGTACCGGCACCGATTTTCAGCTCGGTTTTGGTTTTTAAGCAACCGATATCTAGTTCTGCCGAAGGTTCGGTGAACGGAAAGTATGACGGGCGATAGCGCACCGGTATATCGTCCAGTTCAAAAAATGCTTTTACAAAATCATATAAACAGCCTTTTAAATGCGCCATTGTGATGTTTTTATCAATCACTAAGCCTTCAACTTGATGAAACATCGGCGTATGGGTGGCATCATAGTCAGAACGATAGGTACGTCCCGGTGCAATAATGCGGATTGGCGGTTGTTGTTTTTCCATAGTACGAATTTGAATGCCGGAAGTTTGAGTGCGTGCTACATAGGCGGCATCCATATCAAATGGTTGCGTGGGATTATTGTTGATATAAAAAGTGTCTTGCATTTGGCGCGCTGGGTGGTTGGCCGGCATATTCAACGCATTAAAGTTATGAAATTGGTCTTCAATATCCGGTCCGTCGGCCACATCAAAGCCCATTTGGCCGAAGATGGCGGCAACTTCTTCATAAATTTTAGAAACCGGATGTATGCGGCCTTGATTTTCAGGACGAATCGGCAGCGTGACATCTATGGTTTCGGCGGCCAGTTTTTCATTTAAGGCCTTTTCTTCTAATATTTTCTTTTGGTTATCCAATGCCGTTTCAATTTCGGTTTTAACAATGTTTAAGCTTTTACCGAGGGCAATTTTTTCTTCTAACGGTAAAGAGCCAAGACCTTTCATCATTTCGGTTAAACGGCCTTTTTTGCCCATAACGGAAATGCGGATTTCTTCTAATTGTTTTAAATCAACTGTTTGATTGATTTGTGATAAAATCTCTGTTTTTAAATGATCTAAATTTTCCATT
>JAZNQW010000015.1:0-4909 GCA_045590435.1 Alphaproteobacteria bacterium
AGATTTTGGGGTCGAAAGTATTCGTGCAAGAATAAACGATTCATATCCGTCACACACGTTTGTGAAGGTCTTAGCCATCCAATCATTTACTTCTTGTGGCATAATTAATGCTTTCCTGTTTACAACTTTTTATAAAATATATACAATATCTGCATATTCGCAACAAAAAAAAGATGAATGCACAATGCGTCCGAGTATTTTAAATGCACTTTTTATACCTATTAACATGCTGGTCGGGGTGGGACCGCGGTTTACGGTGTTATTGCAAAATTTGTGTGGCGGGCGGATAGTAGATTTGTTGTGGCATTTTCCGGTTAATATTGTTGATCGGCGGTGTTCGGTGGCGCTCAGATTGGTGCAAAACGGGCAACTGTGGACCGGCAAAGTGCGGGTGGTGGAGCATGTGGTGCCGAAGAGCCGTAAACAGCCGTACAGAATAGTGGTTGAAGAAGCAGAAGCCGGTGGCGTGCCGGAACAGATTATTTTGGTGTTTTTCAAAACTTTCGGCAGTAATTTGACGCGTCAGTTTCCGGTTGGGGCAGAGAAAATTATCAGCGGCAGAATAGAAATTTTTAACGGGAGCCTGCAAATGGCGCATCCCGAATATGTGGTAGACGGTAATGCCGCAGATCAGATGCCGGAGATAGAAACCGTTTATCCGCTGACGGCGGGACTGACGAATAAGATGTTGAATAAGGTTATGAAACAAGCGGTTAAATTGGTGCCTGATTTGCCGGAATGGAATGATGAACATTTGTTACAACAATTTCAGTTTCCGGATTTTAAGACCGCGTTGCAACAAGTGCACCAACCGCAAACTTTTGATGACTTATCGGCGCATGCACCGGCACGGCAACGTTTGGCGTATGATGAATTGTTGGCTAATCAGTTGTCTTTGGCGATTGTGCGGGAGCGACTTAAAAAACAAAAAGGGCGCTCGTTGATGAACAACGGCATGTTGCAAAAGAAGTTATTGGATATTTTACCATATGATTTGACGGCGGCGCAAAAGCGTGTTTTGGCAGAAATTGAAAGTGATTTATTCAGTGAATATCGCATGTTGCGACTGTTGCAAGGCGATGTGGGCAGCGGTAAAACAGTGGTTGCGTTGATGACAATGTTAAATGCTGTGGAATGTGGCGCTCAGGCGGCAATTATGGCACCGACAGAGATTTTGGCACAACAGCATGCGGAGAGTATTGCCGAATTAGCTCAACCGATTGGCGTTAGAACAGCTTTGCTGACCAGTCATATCAAAGGAAAAGCACGGCAAAAACTGCTTGAAGATTTAGCTGATGGAAAAATAGATATTTTAATCGGTACGCATGCATTGTTTACCGAAGATGTGATATTTAAGGATTTGGCTTATGTGATTGTTGATGAACAACATCGTTTCGGGGTTAATCAGCGTTTGAGCTTGTCGCAAAAAGGGCGATTATGTGATGTGTTGGTGATGACGGCAACTCCAATTCCGCGTACGTTGGTTTTGACTCAATTCGGCGATATGGCTTATTCGCAGATTGATGAATTGCCGCCAGGGCGTAAGCCGGTGACAACAACAGTGATGCCGCAAAATAAGATGAATAATGTGGTTGAGGCATTGCAGCATAAATTGCAGGACGGGACACAAGCATATTGGGTTTGTCCGTTGGTTGAGGAGTCGGAAAAAATTGATTTATCGGCGGCAACGGAGCGTTTTGAGGCTTTACAGAAGGTTTTTGGTCATTTGGTCGGTTTGGTGCACGGTAAAATGAAAGAAACTGAAAAAAATGCCGTTATGGAAGATTTTAAGTGCGGTAAGATTAAACTTTTGGTCGCAACAACGGTGATTGAGGTTGGGGTGAATGTGCCGAATGCCACGGTTATGGTGATTGAACATGCCGAGCGATTTGGGTTGGCTCAACTGCATCAGTTGCGCGGAAGAATTAAGCGCGGCAACGAGGCCGGCAGTTGTGTTTTGATGTATGGTTCGGCATTAAGTGAAGTCAGTCGAGCACGTTTGAATACCATTCGCCGGACGGAAGATGGTTTTTTGATTGCCGAAGAAGATTTGAAACTGCGCGGCGGCGGAGAAGTTTTGGGCACAAGGCAATCGGGTTTTGATAATTTTAAATTGGCTGATTTGAGTGAACACGGCGGTTTGTTGCAAACGGCAAATCGAGATGCCGCATTGATTTTGCAACAGGATCCGAATTTGCGTACACCGCGCGGAGAGGCGCTGAGAATATTGCTTTATTTATTTGAGAAAGACGGAACGTTGCAAACTTATAATGCCGGATAAGAAGAGGCTGAATTTATAGTGATTTTCGGGTGATGATAGGGCTTGACAAAAGGTTGTTTGTCGGTTAATTTCGGTTTGATTTTTTATAATTTAGACAGTCAGCAGTTATTAATTTTAAATCCGTTCACAGGAGGCGGTTATTTTTATGTATGAGAAAAATTAAAAAAAAGCCGAAAACAAAGAAACGGCCAATCAAAAAGCACATGCAAAATATGTTGCCGTTTGATTTGTTGTGCGAAGTGAATTGTCGGCCGCAACGCCTGAGCTTTATTGAGAGACGTCGTCAGCATCCGATGGGGATTTTTCCGTTCAAAGATGATCCTACGTATTTTGAACTTGAAGAAACCGAGGAAACTCTGCGCTTTTCTGCCGATGAAAATCGTTTACCCGAGCGCGACTGGTGCAACAAGGTTTATCCGATTAGAAAGCAGCTGAACAAAGCCTTGAAGATTTTGGGTGCGCCGATTTTGTGTGATGGCTATTTTGCCCTCAGCAGTAATTATATGCCGGATTGTTGCTGGATCGTCGGCTTTAATGACAACAAGTTTAATACGTTGTCGAGCGATTTCTATGATCGTAGGGTAGAAAAGGCCAAAATTCGCTATGTCGGCACTTTTGAAAAGAAATGACCGAAAGTGATGAAATTTGAAAAACCTTGCAGCCGTGTGCCGTGAGGTTTTTTTTATGTTTTGCCCGAACATATACTGCTTGACTTAACAGGTGTTTTCTCCTAATATGCCTTTTAACAAAACGTATAATTATAAACATTGTATCATTTTTAATATTATTTATTGCGTATGAAACAGATTTTGCATTATTGCGCACAACACATCTTAGAGATTTTGTTTGCGTTAGTATGTGTATTGACTCTGGCTTTGGCGACCTACGGCGCGATGGAGCTTAAAGGCTCGTTGGCGTTTGGGGTAATTGTGTTAGCCGTTGTTTTGCAAGCGGCATTGGGCGGACTTATTCAGAATCGCGCGCAGCGACAGTCTGTTTTACAGATGCATCTGACCTTGTGGTTTTTTTATATGTTTGTCTTTATGTTGCTGATGACTGGTTGTTATTTCAGCTTTTTTTGGACAGGGGTTGCAAAAATGGAAGCTCTTTGGGGGCTATACATTGTTTTGTTAGCAGGAATATTAGTTTTGATATATCGATCAAAGATATCTAAAGCGGTTGATGAAATAGCACAAGTTGCGCCATGGCGCAAAACCGATGATGATCCGAAACCGGAACCGGCCGAAAAGCTGCCGTATGTTTATTATGACCATCCGGTTGTGCAACAGGCGTATACAATTTCCTATCATTCGTCGTATCTCGGCAAAGACTGTCAAGTGCCGTTTGAACCGCGTAAGAAGCGTGGTGCGTCGTTTGACAATGTGCGAGGTATTCAGGTGGCAAAAAACTTGGTGTTGTTGCGTTGCATCTTGTTCGTGCGGCATTTTCCCGATGATATTCGCGCAATGGCTAAGCAATATAAAGGGCGCTTTCCGACAGAAGATGAATTGCGGCAGATTTATGCCAAATTCAAGGAGATTAACCAAAATCTTTATGAATGCGGCGAACCTTTGTTGTTGCATGATAAATATCTTTATACTTGCGGCAATGCAGATGAGGATGAGCGTATGAATTGGTGTATCCATCTTGGAACCGGTCAAAAAACTTACGCTGATTGTGATAGCTATGTTTGTGCCGTTTTGGTGGAATGAACGCATTAAGGCAAAGTAATTTAAGAATCCCTGTGGCATACGGCTACAGGGATTTTTTTTGTTGGACAGAGCGTAGAACTTGACTTTGTGTGTTTTTTATTTATAATGATGCCTACAAAAATTATAATTTTAACAGTGAAGTATTATCAATTCTAAATAATTATAGGCTTATGAAAAAACTGGTTTTAATGTTGATGTTTGCGCTTGGCGTGAGCTTAACAAGTTGTTCGTGGTTTGACAGTGCGCCGGTTGAGCCGAAAATTCTCGGTATCACCCACGTTATTGAAGATCGCGGTTTAATCTATGTGGAAATTGACTCGTTGCGCTATCCGATTGCCAATGTTTTCACCGGCAAAACGAACTCGTGGACTGACGGATTTGAAACCGTTGAAGCTAAAGACGGTATGTTGGTTACGGTGGCTGATTTTACCGGAAACGGCGGCTACACGGGAATTCGCTTTATGTTGGGCGAGTGGAATGAAAATCAGATAGAATTGGCGTTTCATCGAAACTATAGTGTTAGTATGATTGGATCGTCTTTATTTTTGCTTTTAGTCATAGTGGCAACGTTTACATTTCTGTATGTTGAAGATAATAAGCATACAAAAGCGTTGCAGGCACTTCAAGCGGATGAAAATACAGATAAATCTTAAAACATAAAGCATATGAGACAAGATGTTTTGGTCCAAGATGTGATACCTTATATTCAGGTATGGACAGGTGTGATTATCGCCATCTTAATAATGATGCTCTATCATTTTTGGCGCTTTGAAAAGCAACATCCCGAGATTTTTCAGCCCGATACAACAGCCGAACGCAAACAATGGCGGTATCAAAAAGCTGAGTTGCGTCGGCAGTATCACAACAGAACGATGATGTCTTTTATGGTTGTTTTTGTTTGGATGCTGGGTATGGT
>JAZNQW010000016.1:0-4419 GCA_045590435.1 Alphaproteobacteria bacterium
TGGCGCGCTTGCAAAAGCAATCAGAGATGTACAGCGTTTCCTGGGCAGCAAACGAAGCACAGCCGCCGGCCGATCTGAAATCCGCGCGAAAACAGTTAAGACATTAAAAGAACTCGGTTTTGAAAATGTAAACGAACGCAACGCAAAATTATTTGGTGACTATATGGAAATGTGGCGGCGCAAGTATGAGCAGGACACGCCGGACGGCCGCAGAATGTTATTTGATTCAGATAAAGCTGTTGAGATATTCGACAGTATTTCAGAGCGTTTCACGAATAAAACGAACGTTCAATCTATGTCAAGAATGTTTAATGATTATCTCAGGGCAGAAGGGCAGGAAGATTTAATTGTTTACCTGTAATTATTTGCCGCTTCCGCTTGAGAATTATGTAGACGTTGCAGATTTTAACGCTGGCATACTGCACGAATACCCGGTTATCCGTCGCCGGCGCAACGCAAAGCGGAAGAATGAAAAGCACGACATACTTGACTGTATATGTGCGTTCGATATTGAATCGACAAACATTCCGGAAATAGAACAAAGTGTTATGTACATATGGCAATTTCAGCTTGACGACAGAGTAACCGTATTTGGCAGGACGTGGGAAGAGTTTCTCTCAATGCTTGGCGAACTTAAAAAGAATCTGCCGGCAAACTGTGACCTTGTTATTTACATCCACAACGCAAGCTATGAATTCCAATTTATCAAAGGCGTGTATGACTTTGAAGCGGAAGAAGTATTTGCAACAGAGCGCCGGCATGTGCTATATTTCCGCATGTTTGACCATTTTGAATTTCGTTGCAGTTATCGAATGTCAAATTTGAATCTGAAGGATTTCACAGCGAAATACAAAGTACAACACCAAAAGCTTTCAGATTTTGATTATACCGTGCCGCGCTATTGGTTTTCCCCGCTGACCGTTGAAGAACTGCGATATTGTCAGAATGACGTGCTAGGTCTTGTCGAAGCAATCCGGGCGCTCATGATTGATGAAGCTGTGAATCTGCTGAATATCCCGTTGACGTCAACCGGTTTTATCAGAAAAGAACTGAAAAAAATAGTCTTTGAGAATCTCGGCTACAACTACGCAAAACCATTCTTTCCGTCGCCTGACCTGTACTATCTAATGCGTAAAGCATTCCGCGGCGGTGACACGCATTGCAATAGATTTTATGTTGACGATATTATAGAGAACGTCAACAGTGTTGACCGCTCCAGCAGTTATCCTGATGTTCTGGTAAACGGTTTTTTCCCGTCGAGCCGCTGACGAAAGTTGAAGCGCCGAATGATATTAAATACATCGAAAAGCTGATATATCAGCGTCAGCGCGCTATTTTGATGGAAGTTGATCTGTATAACGTGGAACTAAAGAATCCGTTTTGGGGAGACTTGTATCTATCCAAAGACAAAAGCTATAATATAGAAGGCGGCGTGTACTATAACGGACGTATTTTATCCGCGCAAAAATTGACCTGTTGTCTGACAGAAATAGACTATATTATTATTAAAGAAACGTATAAATTCGAATGCGAGGTGTTGCAATGGTACAAAGCGCCGAAAGGCAAGTTACCGAAATGTATAACAGATTTCATCATTCTGCAATACCAGTATAAGACCAGCTTGAAAGGCGTTCCCGGCGAACTGAATGAAACGCTATACATGAAAAGTAAAAACCGCCTTAACGGCATTTATGGCCTATTCGCCACTGCGCCGATCAGAACGCCGATCATTTACAACAAAGACGATCGCGACTTTCATTTTTCCGATGAAGAAGATATAGACGAAATCTTTGACCGCAACAAGGCCGGTTACTGGCTCCCGTACCAGTTCGGCGTGTGGTGTACGGCGCTGGCACGTTATGAACTTTATAAAGGCATCAAGGCGGCCAGTTACGACAATGGTGATCAATTTGCAGATTTTGTCTATTGTGATACCGATAGTGTTAAATATATCGGCAACGTTGACTGGACGGAATACAATAACGAAAAAATCCGGCTTTCGACCGAAAGCGGCGCTTATGCCGACGACGCGAAAGGCAAACGTCATTATATGGGTGTTTATGAATCGGAGGGTATATGCACGTTTAAAAGTTGCGGCAGTAAAAAATACGCCTGTCTCAAGGATGGACAATTGACGGTTACAATCGCCGGTGTTGACAAACGTAAAGGCGCGGCCGAACTGGCAAAGCGCGGCGGCCTTGAAGCATTGCAAGACGGTTTTGTATTCCGGGAAGCCGGAGGATTATGTGCAAAATATAACGATATCCCGGAAGTTTCAGAAATCATGAAAGACGGTGAAACAATCAGAATCACATCAAACCTGTTTTTATCGCAAAGTGAATATACTGTAGGAACAATGGAAATTTACAAACGAATTATAACAATGAGTAAAGTTATGCTTGACAAGCTAGCAAAAGAACTATATAATGAAAAGGAACTTGTAAAGGTTCAAAATAATTAAATGAAGGAGAAACCAAAAATGAAAATTCTAAAAACCAACATTGCCGATCTTGAGAAATCCCCGCTCATGTTCTACAAGCTGACGAAATCCCGCGCGACGAAAAGTATATCAAAGCTGACCGATGAAGAACTTGATAAGGTGTATGATGTGCTGGCCTATTGCGAATATGAAGACATCAACACAAAAGGCGATACTGTCACGATTCTGTCGATCATGGTTGACGCTGATCTTGTTTTTGCCGCGCAATCTGAGACCTTCCGCACGTCTTTTGCGGATATTCTTGAGGTTGTCGGAGACAGCAATTTCAAAATTCGTATTCTTACGAGCGTTTCGAAATCCGGCCGCAAGTATATGGACTGCGACCTTGCCGACGTCGGTTAAACTACAAAGCAAAATCAGCCGGGCATCTGCCCGGTTATTTTATTTATATAGAAAGGAAACAAAAGAAATGAATCTGTATTTTGAAAACGGCTACGCGGACATGCACAAAATTCTCACCTTACCGTACCCGTTTATATTTTGCGTTGGCGGCCGCGGCACCGGTAAGACATACGGCGCTTGTCGCGAACTGCTACAGCTTCCAGCTGGTGAACGTTTTCTGTTTATGCGCCGGACGGCCGAAGAGTGTGATATGATAGCGACAACTGAGTTTTCTCCGTTTGCGCCGGTTGTCGCCGATTCTCCGGAAGATTTCGCGCCGATCTACAGCGGCAAAATACCGAACGTTAAAGCAATTTCCGGCGCATGGCGCGGCGAGATAGACGAAAACGGAATATTGAAACCGGCGGGCGCGCCTATCGGATATTATGGCGCGCTGACTACAATACACAAAACGCGCGGGTTTTCTATGGAAAGCGTAAAAATCGTTTTGTATGATGAATTTATCCCGGAGAAGCATGTGCACTCAATGCGCGGGGAAGGGGACGCTTTTTTAAATGCCGTCGAGACTATAGGAAGAAATAGAGAACTGAAAGGCGAAAAACCGTTAAAAGTTGTCGGTTTATCCAATTCAAATAAACTTGCGTCGCCGATATTTCAAGCGCTCGGCATCATGGACAAAATAGATAAAATGGTAATGCACGATAAAACGGTGTGTTTATTGCCTGACCGTGGCATTGCAATCATACGCCTGCGTGATAGTAAGATTTCCGCGGCGAAAGCGAACACCGCCCTTTATAAAGCAAGCGCCGATGGCGATTTTGCTGCTATGGCATTAAAAAACGATTTCGACAGTACAACATATTTATATGTGCATCGCGAACCGATTGACGAATACCGTCTGATTGCAGAGTATGACGGAGATATTTACATTTACCGTCACAAATCTAAAAGCTGGTGGTACATCTCCCGGCACATGCGCGGAACGGCAAAGAAACATTATACAAGCGACGATATGAGCAGAAAACGCATGAAGCGCGAATTGCAACAGCTTTTTGATTGCTGGATACGCGGAAACATTTCATTTGAAGATTATTATTGCAAATATGCGCTACAGCTTGCGCTATAACAATATTTAGTGTTGACAAAACGGTAATAATGCTATATATTATAGTTACAAGGGTGATTGCTCATAGACTGCACCCCGGAAGGGTGGAGCGCGGGAATTGTCTGCCCGGAAAATCACCCTTTATAATATAGAAAGGCGGTGCAAAATGTAATTTATCTTTATCTACACGAACGAGGAATCACCGCGCGTTGATTGTGTCAGAGGCGTTACAGCAATTAATGTTTCAACAATTAACGGTGTTGTTGTTCTGAATGTTCACTACACCCTTGACGGCGTTGTCGGTGAAAACGTTTATCGGCTATCTGAAGGAACGCCTGCGATTATGTGGGAGTGATGGCTATGAGAGTAGAAAATATGTTTGTTTTTGCGCCACAGCTTAAAAGCGCCGCTGTTGTTTTCGTCTTTATCGTCTTTGATATTGTTTCCGGCTTGGTAAAAGCAATATCAACAC
>JAZNQW010000017.1:0-6227 GCA_045590435.1 Alphaproteobacteria bacterium
CCGTGTCGGCTGCAAAAGATGCTGAATCTGCTCGATTGTTTTTAATGCAATATCAGTTTGATTTATTGATTGTTGATGTGATGATGCCGAATGAAAGCGGCATTGAGTTTTTGCAGAAATTGCGACAGGAAAGTAATGTGCCGGCGATTTTGCTGACAGCGATGGGAGAAACGCAGGATCGAATTGTTGGTTTGGAGGCCGGTGCGGATGATTATTTGCCGAAGCCTTTTGAGCCAAAAGAGTTGGTGCTTCGCATTAATAATATTTTGCGTCGGGTGCCGCAGGTTACACGTAAACAAAGTAAAGTGTTACATTTCGGTGATTGTTCTTTTGATTTAGATAAAAAAGAATGTCGGCATAAAACAAATGGAATTATTCATATTACTCCGATTGAACAGGCTATTTTGAGCGTTTTAGGGCAGAAAAGCGGGCAGATTTTCAGCCGCGAAAAACTTTCGGAATTATTAGGCGCAGGTCAGGGAGCACGTTCGATTGATGTGCAAATTACCAGATTGCGTAAGAAAATTGAAGCAGATTCAAAAAATCCGCGCTATTTACAAACGGTGCGCGGCAAAGGATATATGTTGTTAACGGAATAGGAGAAGAAAATGCATATTAAGTTTCCGCCTAAAATTGAAAAAGGATTGAATTTTTTGAAACGGAAGTTTTTGCCGCGTTCATTGTTTTTCAGAACGATGTTGTTGATTTTTGTGCCTCTGACAGTGGTGCAAGTTGTTTCAATTTATGCGTATTTTAACAGCAGTTGGGAACGAGTCGGACACCGTTTATCGGATAATTTGGCGGCCAATATGGCTTTTGTGATGCAAATGCATGATGAAAGTGCGGATTTTTCACGTGTTCAGAAAATGTCAAAAGCGCTTTATAGGTTGGAAGTGCAATATTATGACAATGAGGCGAAGCATTCGATTTGGCGCGAAAATAAGAAAAAACCGTCTTTTATGACAACGTATTTGCAGGAAGCGCTTAAGCACCAGTTTCCGCTTGCCAATACAGAGATTTTTTTGAGTAATCACCATTCAAATCTGATTATATTGGTGGATACGGATAAAGGTTTGTATGAATATAAAACATCTGTGAAAAATATTTTCAGTTCATCAATATTCGGTTTTGTGGTGTGGATGGTGTTGACTTCTTTGCTGTTGTTTATTGTGGCAGTTTTATTTTTACGTGTGCAAGTACGTTCTATTGCGCAGTTGGCTGAGGCAGCGGAAGATTTCGGTAAAGGTATTAATACCAAATTCAAACCCTATGGCTCGATTGAGGTGCGACGTGCAGGTTTGGCTTTCACAAAGATGAAGGAGCGCATTGTGCGCCAAATTTCTGAGCGCACGCAAATGTTGGCCGGTGTTTCACACGATTTACGCACACCTTTGACACGTATGAAATTACAGTTGGCAATGATGCCGGAAAGTGATGAAAATAAAGAGTTTGTGCAGGACATTAATGAAATGGAGAAAATGCTTGACGGTTATTTGGCGTTTGTCAGCGGTGAGGGCGGAGAAAAAACGTCATTTGTTGATATGAATGAGATGGTGACAAGTATAATCAACAAATATCGCAAAAATTCAAACGCCATGATTCGTTATGCCACAAACTATGATGTGAGTGCCGTGCAGGGACGTGAACAGGCGTTGCGTCGTGCAGTGACCAACATTATTGAAAACGCATTCCATTATGGTAAAACCATTGCTGTGAAACTGGAAAGCGATAGCAAGCATTTGGAACTTTCGGTGGAAGATGACGGGCCGGGAATTCCGGTTGATAAGCGTGATGATGTTTTCAAAGCATTTTATCGGGTGGAAGGGTCTCGCAACAAGGAAACAGGCGGTGTTGGGTTAGGGCTTTCCATTGCCAAAGATGTTATTGTTTCGCATGGTGGTTCGATTCAGCTTGAAGACAGTGATTTAGGAGGTTTGAGAGTTCTCATCAGTCTTCCCTTATAAGGCGTTGAGTAGGGTTATTCGTCGTTCCTCTTACTCATGGTAAAACTCGTCTAATGGCCATCTGCTTGCAATTTTTCTTCTAGCGTAGCTTTATCTACGCGTCGGCGAAAAATTGCGGCGCATCTGACACATTATCTGAGGTTTAAGGCTTGAGTGTAGGCGTTTGGCTTATGTATCTTTTGTTGTACACCGCGTGAAGAGGGATACAGCGTATCTACACACGCTATCCGAGTTTTACAACCCCTGCCATGTGGTTTGTTTACAACTCTTCTCCTTGTGTACTATTTGTGTACACGTCGTCCACTGCGTAAGTAGCGCCGAAGGCTTTAATCTTCTGTCGCATCTGACTCATTATCCGAGGTTAACAGGATAAACCGTCATTATCCGCGTAGGCGGATAATCTCAGCCGAATCTTTTCTGTTTTATCTTGACAATTCTCCATAATTTGCTATATTAGACGAAATTTTCTATTATTAATTTTAACCCTTACGTTTATGGATATTTTTAAGATTTATGACCAATTATCCGACGCTAAAATTGCGCCGGATGACATGAGAGATTTTTTTGACGGCTATTTGACACATTTGGCTCTTAAAAAATGCGAGTGGTTGTGGACACCGTGCCGTCTTGTATATCGCCAGCCAAACTCTGTTTCTATGGTGGTGTTGCCGTTTTTTGTGCCGCAACTCTGTAAACTTATTTGGGGTATAGAGGTTGATGGTACGTATCTTTCGCTTGAAGAGCGCAAATCTGAGGAGCATTTTAACGGCTATTTGGTTACGCAGGCTTGGGGCGATTCTGCCGTATTTTTCGGGCCGGAGTTAGCCAAGCAGCGTTCATTTGCTTTGCCGACGGCTAGTAATTTGGAACGTTTGTGGCATCCGCAGGTGATGGAAGACATTGACGATACGTTAACAATGTTGACGCGCGCCCAATATACTTACGGCATGAAGATCAGCTTCTTCCATGAGAACTTATATTTCGTGAAGACCTCGCCGAATGAGCCGCAAAAAGCGTATAGCAGTCGTGAGGAGATGCCTGTTCCTACGAAGTCGGCCATAGTACGCTATGTGTTGCATGCCGATAATGATCGGGATTGTTTCTGTTCGGTGAACCGCTTCGGTGTGCCGAATTGGGGAGTGGTGCAGAAGTGTATGGAGCAACTCGGTATTCCTAATAACGAGGCTTATCGGCAGTTTACGCAACTGCGCGGCCAATACAAGTTGCTTTGATTGACGAAATTATGATTTTGATATCAAAAAAACGCCTTTCCTGACTTGGATTGGCGTTTTTTTTTGTTGTTATTACGACCGTTTAATATGATGAAAGCGGTGGAATGTTAATTTGCGCAATATGCCCAGGTTTAATGCGGACACTGCTGTAATTCATGTTTCCGGTTTCAATCAGATAACGCTGACGTTTTGTCCATTCGGCGGCTGTGGTATAAAAAGTTTTACCGGTTACCTCTTGGCGACTGGCATTCATAATATACAAAACACAACCTTGGTGTGGTTCTACCAAACCGCAACGACTGCGGCCAGCCGGAACGTCAGAATTAACTACCACACCATCTAGGCCTCGGCTTTTGGAAGTTTGTTTGCCGGCAAATATAAAAGTTCCCAGAATCATACCTATTATACCGGCTAAAATCAGCATTAAAATGACGGTCTTATTTTTAATTAAATATGAGATTGTTTCGGCGTTATTTCCCTGTAATTCCTCTTCTGTTACAAAACGGATATTTTCTGCATCACCATTGTTGGCATAATAGTTTTCATTAGCATCAACTTGCGGCGGCAGATCCGGTTCAAAACCAACCGGTCCTGTCGGATATTGCGGTTCAGCCAGTGAGGTGTTTACCTTGCTTGGCATACCATAAGAAATCGGCATTTCCGTAGCCGGACGAACACGCTTGATTTTGCGGATTTTACGCGGTGCATTAGGATTTGGTGTTTGCATTTGTTCCATTTTAATATCCTCTATAATTTATTTTTAATTCTTTCATTGGTTTTTAAGGTGCGAACTAAGCGTGGCACCATAAATATTACCGTTTCAGATTTCGGCGATTTAATACCGAAAAGCTCGTTTGGTAAGCCGATAATTAAAAAGTTTTCGCCCAATTTGTTACGAATTTTGAAACTGGTGATTTGACCGTTGGTTTCTTCCAAAGTGATGTCGCTGAATATGTTGTTGTTTCTTTCCAGCGAAGCCTTGGCTAAGATGGACATACCGTAATTATCGCGATTTTTCTTGTTACTGCACTTACCGATATCAAAGCGCGACAGCCACAAATTCGGTACCACGAATTTTCCTTCGGCAACTGCTTCAATTTGTGCTTGCGAGCCTAAGAATTGTTGTAATTTTTCAATGGTAATATCATTGGTGGTGGTTAAGATGCGGCCAATAACACCGGTTTGTGCCGTTGTGATGGTGCCGAAATCAAATGCTTTAAGCATATCAATCCACTCAATATCGTGTTGTTGGTCATACGGATATAGGCGGAAAACGCTGACGTCATAAGTGACTAATGTTGGGCTGTTCTCAAAGAAATTAATCAGTTCAATCATTTTGTTTTTGGTTTCAACATCAGCATCAAAAGTGAGAGAGAAATCTGCCCAGTTGGCTACAATGTTGGTAATTCCGGCACCGCGAATAACGTCTAACAAACCGAGCATAATTGGTTTGGCGTGCGGTGTATATAAGGTCATATTAGCATGGCGACTTAAGGTCAAAATTTTATCTTTGGCATTATAAGAATAGTAAATTCCGGCCGAATCAGCAATCATTTTCAGAACGGCGGAAAGTTCGCCTTTTAAGTCATTCGCGGAAATACTGGTATAAGGGCCGTCTGCTGAAGACACACGAATATCAGCCTCCTTGAGGAGTTTAACAATGGCTTTTTCTGCAGGCATCATATCAAACGAAAAACCGGTAACAGCATAACGCGGTAACGGATCATTCTGACCGTTGCGTTCCAATTTGAAAGCTGATTTAGAATATGGCAATGTGAGAACCATTTGTTGTGTTTCCCAGTTCACATCACAACGTAGTGGTGTTTCCAAATCCAATTCATTTGCTCCTTCTGGTGTGCGAATAATCGGTTGGTTCGGATCTTCCGGATCTCGGCGCACAACCGGCTGTTCAGCCGGTGCGGTTACGATTTGCGGTGCATCCATAATTACCTCGTTAATAATTGGTTCAGGCGGCGCGACGTTCATGTTGGCATTCATTATCTGTTCGGCCGTCATGGAAGTATCTGCTTCCTCTTCCGGCTGAATTTCTTCACCTTGTGCCGACATCCAAGCACATGCGGTCAAGCCGCCGATAACGAGTATAAGACTTAAAAACTTTAATCTGTTCAGATATTTTGCCATGGCTCAAACTTCTTTCTGTTATCCGTTGTTTTGTTCATTGTTTTGTTCGCTGTTATTTTCAGCCATTAATTTTTCCATTAATTCATCAATATTCATACCGGCACCAGCCGTCGGATCAACGGCTTTATCAAAGTTACCCAGTGCTTCGTTGATTTTTTTAGCTTCATTCGGGTCAGTGCGCACCATTTCCGGTGATTGATTATTAGTCAGCTCTTCTTGATATAGTGCCAAATTTTTACGCAGGGCTTCCACACCTCCGGCAATACGTTTTTCTACATAAGGGTAAAGTTCCTGATGATCCAGAATATAATTGCCGGTGTCACTGATTTCTTCCAATACATCTAAAATATAAGGATAAAATTTGTATTCTTCGAGTGCTATATTACCCGAGCGCACACAACGTGCAGCAATGCGTGAAATTGTGCGGTCATAATAATCTATCAGCACAATATAATTATCCACGTACCAGAGCATTTCTTTTGAAACAACTGTGTTATTTTCTTCGGCCATTTCTTTATCCTTTTTCTTTATTCTAATCAAGCGTTACGCGTTTGTAAATAATTTTTTATGTTATTTCTGATGGCTGTTTCGGAATGTTCGACACTTGTGTTTGATTTTCGGAATCGGTCGGCAGAGGGTTGCCATTTTCATCAACATATTCCCATTCCTCGGTGCCGGAATCGGTCGACAGAGGGTTGCCGTTTTCATCAACATATTCCCATTCCTCGGTGCCGGAATCGTTCGGCAGAGGGTTGCCATTTTCATCAACATATTCCCATTCCTCAGCGCCGGAATCGGTCGACAGAGGGTTGCCGTTTTCATCAACATATTCCCATTCCTCGGTGCCGGAATCGGCCGGTAGAGGATTACCGTTTTCATCAACATATTC
>JAZNQW010000018.1:0-5231 GCA_045590435.1 Alphaproteobacteria bacterium
ATCCCGCGAACAGCAAAAATATCATCCTCTGCCGGTGGAGTTAAGCCTTTGCCGGTTATGATAATGATGCAACGCTTGTTTTGTGCAAAACAGCGCGGAATAAATTCGTCAACTTTTATAAAAGCGGCATCTTCGGTTAAACCATGTAAATCAAGCACGGCTTCAACAGCGAACTCTTCTTTTTTGAATTTGCGTAGGGTAGCTTTATCTATGCCGCCAAATTCATTATCTTCCAATGCTTTGGAGGAGGTAGAAAATTCTTGTTTCACAGCATAATAGCGCGGCTCATGTATTTTAATTTCAGGTGTTTTTTTCGGCCATGCGCTAACAGAATGGGATATCGGTGCCACATCTTTAATCGTTTCCTGCCAAAAGGATGTGTCGCTGTCATCATTCGGCATCATTATTTCTCTTTCGGCAAAAAAATGTAATATTTTCCGACAGCGTTCATGCGACCGGCTTGTTGTAAGGCTTCTTCGCCGTGTCCCCAAAAATAATCGCCGCGAACAATACCCTTAATGGCACTGCCTATATCTTGCGCAAACATGACTTTGCGGATTTTTTCATTGTCGGGGGTAGTTGTGTCTAACCACATTAAGGCGCCGAGAGGAATGTATTGCGAATCTACGGCTAAACTGCGGCCGGCGGTTAAAGGTATGCCAAATGCGCCGATTGGTCCTTCGGCATCAGTTAAGCGGTGAAAAATATAGCGTTCGTTTTCAGCCATTAAAACGGCTGCTTCTTCCGGATGGGCGCGTAACCAATCGCGAATTTTCGGCATAGATATTTCTTGCGGGGAAATAAGGCCTTTGTCAAGTAAAATTCGGCCGATTCCTTTGAATGGTCGGCCGTTGTTATGTGCATAGCCGACACGAAGCAATGAGCCGTCCGGCAAAGAGGCAACGGCTGAGCCTTGAATTTGCATTAAATGAATATCCACCAAATCATCACCCCATAAAACGACCGGTGCGTCAATTTGGTTATTTTCAATATGAGCGCGGTTAAAATAAGGCACTAAGCGACCGTTTTCAACGCGTCCGCTAAGTTTTTGCGGCGGTAAATCGATGGAAAAATCTTTTAAATTAACTTCAATTAAATCATTCGGGCGACCGTAAATCGGGTACTTATAAGTTTCATCCGGCTCCAGAGCCGCACGAATTTCGGCCTCGTAATAAGATGTAAATTTGCCGTTGGGGTTATCACCGTCACTGATTAAATATGGTTCAAAATGCTTTTCCATAAATTGTCGCATTTTTTCTGCGGTTTGAATATTTTGAGTGGCAAAATCGGCGCATATTTTTTGGTATGATGCCGTATTGATTTTTATTTTGCTGTCGTCTAAATGCGGTGTTTGTTTTTGATTGATTTGGTTACAGTTTTGTGCAAAGGCAGTAATTATTGCCGTTAAGTCGTCATCACGCCATCCGGGCAACTTTTGAAATGAAGTTTCGGTTAGTTGTAAGCCCTGCGGTTTTTCGGCGGAAGGGGTTTCGTCTTCTTTGGAACAGCTGATGGTGCAGCATAAAATGCCGAGTGCACATAAAAGTTTAAGCAGTTTTTTTGGTTGATACCAAAAGCCATTTATTGTTTTTTGCATTTAATGCTCTTTCAAAAGTCCACACATCTTTGATTTTTTGAATGAAATTTTCGTCACCTTCAATAACATGACCTTCGGCGTCACGCAAAATATTGACTTGTTCACTGATGAATTCAACCACTATGCGGGCGCTGCTTTTAAGTAGTTTAACATCTTTGATTTCACTTTTATCAAAGCATATAAAATCAACTTCCGAAGTTAATTTGGCTTCACGGCGTTCATCAATAGCTTTATTAAAGGCGGTTAGAATTTTTTTGCTGATTAACTCTTTGACAGATTCCATATTGCCGGCATTGAAGGCTAAAACCACCAATTCAAAAACTTTATTTGCGCCGTTAATGAAGGCTTGTTTATTGAACGCCGGAATGCTTGCCAACAATTTATCTTGTTCCGACATATTTTCGGTGGCCGGTGTTACAACCATATTTTGTTCGGCATTAATTGCTTGTGAAATTTCAGCAGCCAGTTGCTGTTCCGACATTTCTTCAAGATGTTTTTCAGCCTCTTTATTGATGGGTTTGAGTATGATATGCACTTTCTTTTCTTCGGCATTGGTGCCGAAAACACTATATAAACGAGCAATAATAAACGCCGCCACAATTACCAAAAATATTATATCAGCCATTTTTTTTCCTTACCTTTTATCTTTTGCTAATATAATAACAATTTCTTATTTTATCAATATAAATATTTGACGATTGCATTTTTTAGTATTATTTCTATAACAAATTCATTTAATTGCAGGAGAAAAAAATGGAAAATAATGAAAAAATGCAACAACCGGCTGTTATGATTTTAAGTCAATATATTAAAGATATGTCGGTTGAATTGCCGTTAGCACCGCAAATTTTTAAGGAAATGACGAAAACACCGGAAGTTAAAATTGATTTAGGTATGACCAATCAAAAATTAGACGATGGTAATTATGAAGTGGCATTGAATGTTAAAATGAATGCCGACATAGATGATAAAAAATTGTTTATTGTTGAATTGTCGTATGCGGCAGTAGCTGCTTTGGATTTGCCGGAAGATACTTTGGAGGCGGTTTTGAATATTGAATTGCCGCGTTTATTGTTCCCGTTTGTGCGTAGCATTATAGCTAACAGTATAGCTGACTGCGGTTTACCGCCGATTATGATCAGTCCGATTGACTTTGTGGCGTTGTATCAGTCTAAAAAAGCTGAACAGGCGGCTAAAGAAGCACAAAAAGCGTAATTTGAAAGGAATTTAAGTATGCGTCTGGCCTTATATCAACCGGATATACCGCAAAATACCGGCACACTGCTCAGGTTGGGCGCTTGCTTAGATTTGGCTCTTGATATTATTGAACCATGCGGTTTTTTATTTAATGAAAAAGCTATGCGGCGCGCCGGTATGGATTATTTAGAAATTGCTCAATATCGGCGACATAATTCTTGGAGTGATTTTCTGGCCTATCGGGCAGAGCATTCCGAGGAATACGGGCGATTGGTGTTGATGACAACGCATGGGGCGCAACCTTTTACGGATTTTAAATTTTTGCCGAATGATGTTATTTTGATGGGACGAGAAAGTGCCGGTGTGCCGGAGAATGTGCATCAAGCGGCTGATGCACGATTACTGATTCCGATGAATCCGCAGGCGCGTTCAATTAATATGGCTATTTCTGCGGCAATGGCCGTGACTGAGGCTTTACGGCAAACCGGCGGGTTTAATCGGTAGTTTTTGTTTTAATATAAAAATGAAGGGCATATTTACTGAACCGACTTTTTTCGTCGCTTCAATTATTCTCGGAATCCTTAAAAAATAAATATCCCCAGATGGGGATATGGGGAAAGGAAGGATAGTATCTCGCTTAGCTCGCTAGAGTGCGCTCGTCGGCTTTTGCCGACCGCCGTTCTTCCGCCCGGCTCTCGCTTCTACTGAACCGACTTTTTTCGTCGGTTCAATTTATTCTCGGAATCTTTAAAAAACAAATATCCCCAAGTGGGGCGGATAATGGAAGGATTGTTCCTCGCTTCGCTCATTAGAGTGCGTTTCTTCGCTAGCGCTCACCGGCGCGCTTCCGCTCGCCTGAAACTTCTACTGAACCGACTTTTTCGTCGCTTCAAATCCTTGCATCCACTAAAAAACGCCCCATAAAGGGGCGTTTCTAAGTGGTTGCGGGGGAAGTTTTGTCCTCGCTTCGCTTGTTCCTTCGCACTCATCGGCGTTGCCGACCGGCATCCTAAAGTCTGCCTTTCGTTTGGCGTGAACCGACTTTTTCGTCAGTTCAAATCCTTGCAACTCATATAAAACAAAAAGACCACCCAAAAGGGTGGCTTTTTGTTTTATTGGTTGCGGGGGAAGGATTTGACCCGACGACCTTTAGGTTATGAGCCTAACGAGCTACCAGACTGCTCTACCCCGCGATATGCGTTAATGATGGCCGATTATTATGCCATTTTTTTCTTGTTGTCAAGTATTATTTTGTAAAAAAATTGGGATTCTTTAGAGTTTGGTTGCTTAAAATGAAAAAAGGATTTCATTCATGGGAACAAAATCCTTTTAAAAACGGTGTATTTAAAATTTAAAAACAGTGTTCAACTGCTTAAATCATTGCCATTCCGCCGTTAACGTGAATTGTTTGTCCGGTAATGTATCCGGCCTCATCCGAAGCCAAGAAAGCAACTACATTGGCAATATCTTGTGCTTCACCGAGTTTTTGTTCCGGAATTTTAGCAAGCAATGCAGCTTTTACATCATCCGGTAAAACATCGGTCATCGGTGTTCTGATAAAGCCCGGAGCAATCGAATTCACCGTTACGCCGCGAGAACCGACTTCTTGGGCCAAACATTTGTTCATGGCAATCATACCGGCTTTGGAAGCTGAGTAATTAGCTTGTCCGGCATTACCCATAACACCAACCACCGAAGCCATGCCGATAATGCGGCCGTAGCGACGTTTCATCATGCCGCGTACAACCGCGCGTGCCAACTTGAAACCGGCTGACAAGTTAACGTCTAATACCAACTGCCATTCTTCATCACTCATACGGATAAACAAATTGTCGCGTGTTAAACCGGCATTGTTTACTAAAATATCAATACGATCGAATTTTTCTTCAACGTTTGCAACCAAATTTTTAACCGCTTCGGCATCACCTAAGTTTGCAACAAAATATTCTACATGTTCGCCGAGTTCTGCTTTCAGAGCCTTTAAGCCTTCTTCATTCATATCGGTTAAAGCCAAGTAAGCGCCTTGTTCATATAAAGTATGAGCAATTTTGCGTCCGATACCTCCGGCAGCGCCTGTAATTAAAGCAACTTTTTCATCTAATCTGAACATTGATTTTTCCTTTCCTTAAATATTGTTTGCCAATTCTTCGATTTCTTCTACGCTACCGACGGATATGGCGTTCATTTCTTTGTTACTGCGTTTGGCAATGCCGGACAGAACGTGGCCGGCTCCCAATTCCACTAAATCGGTAACGTTTTGTTCTTGTAAATAATTCATGGTTTCACGCCATCTGACGGTTCCTGTTACTTGCTCAATCAAATGTTTTACGATTTCACGATATTCTGTAATCGGCTCGGCCAAAACATTTGCAATCAGCGGAATTTGAGCGTTGTGCGCTTCAACTTCCATAAATGCGCGTGCCATAACATCAGCGGC
>JAZNQW010000019.1:0-4710 GCA_045590435.1 Alphaproteobacteria bacterium
TATCAACACACAGCTACGCTTCTTCAGTTATGCGGGAGGGGCTATTCCATAAACTGTCGGAAATTGTTTGTCTTGTATTCGGCGTGATGTGTGATTATGCGCTTCCATATATGGGAATTTCACTGCCGCTACCGATTGCACAAAGCGTAGCTGTGTATATTGTTATCATGGAAGCCGGAAGCATTATTGAAAATATAGGTGTTATGAATCCAGCGCTAGGAAAATATCTCGGCAATATCTTTGCAAAAATAAAAACGCCGGAAACCGGCGAGGAAAGCGAGGAGAATGACAATTGAAAAGAATCATTTGACCGACGGCGATATTGTTATTGTTTCCGGGAAATCCGGTATATTCCGAAACGGTACAATAACGCTTTACGACGGCACGACCACAGACGCAGACCCGGACTATATTATAAGAATCCCGGAAGAACTTCCTGCCGTAACTATTGCGAACGTAAAACCGCCGACGCTTGAAATCGGAGCGCGCAATATGTATGTTGAGATTATGCAAGTATGCCTTAAATGGCATGGCTACAGTATCAGGATTGACGGCGATTTCGGTGATCAAACATTCTATGCTTTACGTGCTTTCCGATCTGACAGCTATCTGAGCGGTGACACTGTTTGTGACGGTATGACTTGGGAAAAATTATTTGATTACTGAAAGGAAACAACAAAATGAGTTTGAAATTGTCTGAAGTTATCGCGCTTATCGGTGCGGGTTACACAAAAGCAGAAATTGAAGCTTTTGAACAGATGGACGCGAACAGCGCGCCGCCTGTCGAACTGCACAGCGACCCGGCGCCGGAACAGAACCCGCTGGCAAAACCAGCAGAACAGCCGCCACAGCCGGCGAAACCGGTAGACAACAGCAACGCGGAAATGCTGGCGGCGCTTAAAGAGTTAAAGGAAGCTGTTCAAGCTTCAAATCGCCGGCAGAGCGAACAGCCTGACACCGGCGCTAAAACAATCGCAGAAGCGGCAGACAAAGCGCTTCTTGAAGTTTACAATCTATAATGAATAAGGAGAAAATATAATGGATTTTGCAGTAAAACAGGCGGCCGCGATTCTGAACGCGGTTGTTGCCCAGCAGACCGGACAGACGGCGCTGTCGCCGATCACGAACACCGCCGATTTTGTCAGCGTTGCGGAAACAGCACTTAAAACCGGCCGGGACCCTGTTCTTAATGCTATTTCTCAGGTATGGAGAAATACTGTGTTTGCTGTTCGCGGCTATGATAACCCGCTGTCAACACTCAGAATGACCGCGGAACGCTACGGCAACGCAACACGCAAGCTGTCTCCGGAAGCGCGCGAGATGGAAGATAATGAGGCTTATCTTTACCCGGTTGCTTATGACGCCTCACAGCAGACTAATCCTCTTGGGGATGGTCTATCCGTGGATATGTACAAAATCCGTAAGCAGAAAGTTGTTCAGACGAACTTCTATGGAAGCTTAACATATGAACAGGTTTATACGATTTTCCAAGATCAGTTTGACGTAGCCTTTTCCAGCGCGGAAGAGTTTGTGCGCTTTAATCAGATGAATATGACAGAGCGAATGAACGACCGCAAAAGCTATGAAGAAGCGAAAGCGAGACTTTTACAGCTTAATTTCATCGGCGCGTTGCTGGATGAAAATAATACAAGCCGTGTTGTCCATCTGCTTACGGAGTATAACACCCTTACCGGTCTCAGCCTGACAGCAACAACGGTTTTCCAGCCAGGCAATTTTGAAGGATTCATCCGCTGGCTTTATGCGCGTATTAAAACGATTGTCGGCCTTATGGGGCATCGTTCAAACGAATTTCAGACGGTTCTCACCGGTACGAATATTCAGAGGCACAGCCGGCCGGAAGATCTACGCGTTGCGCTTTACACGCCGATCATGGAAATGATTAACAGTATGGTACTGTCAAATCTGTACAACGCAGACATGATGAGACTTCCGACATATGAGGCGGTTGATTTTTGGCAGAGCATCGAAACGCCGCAGGGTATCAATATCACGCCCGTTTACACGTCTCCGGCCGGTGTAGCAACTACCGGCTCGGCGGTTACAAATAATACCGTTATTGGTCTTATCCACGACCGCGACGCTATCGGTTATAGCTGGCTGCGTCCGCGCACGCTGGTGACACCGATCAATAGCGCCGGGGAGTATTGGAACGAATTCTATAAAGCGAGGTTTGCAACGTTGAGCGACAACACCGAAAAGGCAGTTGTTCTCTGTCTCGATTAAATAACCTTTCCGGGTGCGGCGCGGGTTCTTTTTGGTTTCCTTCTCGCGCCGCTTTTAATATAGGAGTGTGAAGCAATGGACGTTTATTTTGTCAATCTAAGCAAAAGACAAAACAGCACTTATAAATGGACGCCGTCTGGTGAGCCTACATATACAGGTGTAAAGCTGAAAGCACCTTGCACCATTCTGAAGCCGGTTATTGAAATATTGTTGCTGTCACAGAGTGATTATTCAAATTTAATTCAGTATAACTATGCTTATATTCCGGCGTTGCGGCGTTATTATCATGTGACGAACTGGACACTTGCAAACGCAAAAGCGCTTGTGTCGATGGAAGTTGATGTATTGGCGACATATAGCGTTTCTATAAAAGCATCTAACCAATATGTTTTGCGCGCAGCATCGGTGTATGATAGTAACATCATAGACAAAAAATATCCGATAAAAACAACAGCCCCAACAGTGCGTTATGCGTCTGTCGCTAATCCGCTACAGCCGGCCGCGTCAGATTACGGGTGTTTTGTTTTAGGCATTATAAATTCCGAGTATTCATTAACCGGATGTGTGACATATTATGTTATGTCATACCTTGTATTCTTTACCTTCTGTAGAAATCTTTTAACGCTGTCGACCGTTTGGGGGAATGAGACAAGTGTCAGCGAGGGTATACAGAAAGCATTATCTGACCCGTTTCAGTATATTGTTTCTTTTTTATGGCTACCTTATTCGACACAAGATTTTGTATCACATAATCTTGTTGAAAGTGTAACCGGGACTATAAAGCTTGGATATACAGATATACCATTCACCGGCACCGCATATTCCTATGAAATAGGCATTTTAAATCAGGAATTTACAAACCTTATAAGTATTCCGCTTGCAAACTTTACACATCCAGACGCCGCAAACCGCGGCGAATATCTGAATGTTGCGCCTTATACCCGCTATTTTCTTTCATTTTATCCGTTTTGCGGCGAAATAGAGCTTGATAGTGCGTTGCTTAAAGGTAAAGCAAATATTGAGCTTGTATATACTGTTGATCTTAGAAGCGGCAAAGCGGTGCTTAATATCTGCACTGCTCACACGGGCACAACATGGGCGGACTGGAAAGCAGTTGCTCCTATGCGCGTAATTGAAGCACAGGTTGGGGTGCAAATGCCACTTGCAACATTGCATACAATTCTTCCAACATCAATCGGCTCAATGGGTAGAAGTGTAGCGAGCGCGGCCGCCGGTGTTGCAGAAATTGCCGCAGAAAGCGGCGGTTTTACGGGAATTTTAAAGCGTTTTGCCTCCACTGTCGCCGGCTGGCAGGGGAAAATGTTAGGTCTTTCCGGAGAACAGATAGAGGCAGTACAAGAAAATATTGGCGCTGACCCGTTCACAAAAGCTGACACAAGCGAAATTGTAGGAAATGCCGCCGCCAGTACGACCAGCGCTGAACTTGTCGGCTCACAGGGCACAATCTCGCTTAATAGTCGAATGCCGCTACAGTTTTGGTCTGTCTGCTATCCGGTTGCAAATGATTCTTTCGGCTTATTCGGCCGGCCGTATTGCCGGGAGGTTGCGCTGTCAACACTTACCGGATACTGTCTGTGTGCTGACCCGCATATTTTAGCGCCGCCGTACAGTATGCCCGCTGAAGTTGCGGAAATCAATAATTACTTGGCTAGCGGCGTGTTTTTGGAGTAATTTATGGCGTGGCATAACAAGAACACTTACGGCTATGTACGCACAAGCGCGGAAGCACAGGATAACGCTACAATGGTTTATAATATCCTGTATGCGCTCGGATGGAAGCTTCCGGCGGTTTGTGCAATGCTGGGGAACGTGGAAGCGGAAAGCGGTTATAATCCTTGGCGCTGGCAATCTGAAGTTGTGTTGCCTGTCGGAGATTCACGTATTGGTTACATCGGCGGCGGGAATACCGCGCACGCTTACGGATTATGTCAACAGGACCCAGCCGCGAAATACATCTATCGTGCATATGCTCAGGCGTTGCCGGATTACGGTCCTAACTATGCTAATCAAGTTGGTAGTCAGACGGACGGAACAGCACAGCTTCAATATCTGCATTGGATATGCGCACAGGACGCCGCCGGAGGGGAATGGCTACCGGGTGCAAGTTCGACCTATGGAATGACGTTTAACGATTTTATAAACGACACAACACATTCTATTGATTTTCTATCACATACATTTTTTTGGTGTTATGAACGCGGAACGTGGGCGACAAGCCGCGTTACGGCCGCTGAATATTGGTACAACTATTTTCAAGGGTACACACCGCCAGACCCGCCGGAGCCGCCGACGCCGCCGACCGTTGATCCTAAACTGATTGCAATATATTTTGCCGCAAAGAAAAAGCGCGGTAACTTTATTTTTGATGAAAGGTGGTATAGACATTGAAATGAATCTGCCACTTGAGTATGATGTAATTAACATAATTAACGCGTCGTATTCCCC
>JAZNQW010000020.1:0-19153 GCA_045590435.1 Alphaproteobacteria bacterium
TTTTATCATCTTTCTCTTAACGCCATGTTTTTACGTAATTATTTTTTTGCTGGCAGTGTTATTTTTTTATTTCGGTATTTTTTGCTTATAAATTTTATTTTTTATCGTTTTCAAAAATAAAAAAATGTGTATATATAATAAAAACAATGTGTTATGAATTTTTGACACGAAGTTTTTAGGCAAAAATAAGTTAAAGATTAAGCAAAAATATTTTAAAACAGTATATATGGTTGTGCAAAATTTTTTTTCAAACCTATTCATTAATGATTTTACATTCGAAAAAAAAGAGAGTATAAGAACGCAAATTTTAGAAAGGATATAAAAAAATGGCGAATACAATTTTAACGAAAAGTCAACAATCATTAATTAATAAGGTTATAACTGATGCAAGAACAGGAAAAATTACTTCTGCAAATTATTGGCAACAATATACTTCAGAAGAAATGAACTTATTGCAGGCGGTTTTTTTTGCAGTGCGTAATGGTGAAGATACAGGTGAAGAAGTTGATAATGATTTAAGCGACGTCATTAATGGCTTGGGAATTGGCATGCATAATGCATGGGGCATAACAACGCTTCCACCGGATTATGTAGCAGATATGCTTGAAAAAGGTTTACAAATCTTCAAATAATATAAATAAATATGACTTCCAAGGTGCCTTTAGTTAAAGCCGGTCAAAAAAAACAGCAATTTCAATCACAAATGGGGAAAATTAAAGCAATAGGTCAAATCAAAAATATCCCCACAACCAAACGGGACTCCAACTGCTTAAATAGTTGATTTTATTACATTGTTACTATAATGAGTTCGTAAAATTTCCCAAAACGCCTATTTTTAAAAACGCAACATTCGAACTTGGTTAAATGTTTGAAAATAAAAGAAAAAGCAGGCTTTTACTGCCTGCCGTTCGTATTGGTGATCCCAACGGGACTCGAACCCATATTGCCACCGTGAAAGGGTGATGTCCTAACCATTAGACGATGGGACCAACGTTAATTCAAAAGCATATATACTTGTATTTTTTGTAAACGTCAAGAACTTTTTTCGCAAAATTTGATTTTTTTTATCAGCCGCGCTCACTCAGTCATTTCCGTATTGTTTTTCGGTTCGTCTTTCACAAAAAACCAGATAATCAGCAAACTCGGCAAACTGATTAACGCCGAAACCACGAAAAACAATTTCCAGCCTAAAAACGATGCCACCATACCGCTGGTTGAAGAAAAGATGTCACGCGATACCCCCATAATCGACGATAAAAGCGCATATTGCGTTGCCGTATAGGCCTTATTGCATAAAGATGAAACATAAGCAACCAACGCCGTTGTTACCATACCGGAAACAAAGTTTTCAATCGTCACCACGGCAATAAACAGCGGCATATTATGCCCGTAAATCGCTTGCAAGGCAAAAGCCATGGTGGAAAAAATCTGCAATATGCCAAAATAAAGCATTCCCTTTTTCAAACCGATTTTTGTAATCAACAAGCCGCAGATAATACCGCCTAAAATGGCCGCAATCATGCCGTAAAGTTTCATCACGTTGGCAATTTCTATTTTAGAAAACCCCATATCGTCATAAAACGGATTAAGAAGCGGATTCACATAGGCGTTGCTCAAATGATAAGTAAAAATAAGCACCACAACCCAACCCCAATGGGCATGGCGAATAAAATCCTTAAACGGCGCCACCACAGAGGCACTTAAAAACTCCCCTATTTTGCGTTTTTGCTTTTGATATTCATATTCCACGGCCTCATCAGCCCATAAAATTGTTGCCAGCCCCACCAATGCTCCAAGTGCCATAAATTTATAAGCCACATTCCAGTCGAACAGCGCCGCAAAATAAAGCGCACCGGCACCGGAATAAATCAACCCCAGCCGATATCCTAACACAAAAATGGCCACGCCATTGGCTTGCAAAGAAGGATTTTTCTCAAAACATTCCACACGATAGGCATCTAACACAATGTCTTGTGAAGCAGATAAAAACGCGGTAATAAAAGCCAAAATAGCCATCAATCCCGTATACGATAAAGGTATTTCCCAAAAAACATCTGAAAAAGGTATTTTTGCAACCACGGCTTCACTGGCCGGATTAATGCAAGACATGGCAAAGATAGATAAAAACAACAAAACTTGAATAATAATCGCCCACGAGCGTCGCCGTCCGAACCGGTGTAAATAAGGTAATTTCACGTTATCAATCAGCGGCGACCATAGCCATTTTATCGAATACGGAATCTTAACCAGCGAAAAACCGCCGATTAAAGCCAACGAAATACCGGCTTGTTTCAGCCATAAAGTCAATGTTCCAAACACCAATAAAAACGGAAATCCGCTTGAAAAACCAAGCGCCAACAGCACCAACATTGTCTTATTTCCGTAAACGTCTTTAATCTTTTTCAAATAATCCAGCATATACCCTCTCTTTGCTTCAGTTGTAGGGAATTTTTATTTATTTTTCCTTTACAAAGGCAAAAAAAGTCACTCAAAAACCAAAAAATCACACCTTTTTTACATAAATTAATTGTAAATTAAAAAATTATGGGCTACAATAAACCATTATTTCTTGGTAAGGGAAAATAATAATGACTGAGTTTGGAAAAAAACATCAAAAAATAAACCATACTTATGCGGTTGATGAGAAAACCGACGAAGTCTTAAAACGCAGCGAATCATGGCAAGCCATCGCCAAACAAATAGATAAATATGATAATTCCTCCGGCGGCATAACACGCGATATTGTTTTCAGCGGTAAGGTACTACAAGGCGGCAATTTCAGTGGCGAAAATCTTGAAAATGCCGATTTCAGCGGCTGTAATATGCAGGAAGTTAACCTTTCCAAAGCTAATCTGACGAACGTTAATTTTACCGGTGCCGATTTAAGCGGTGCTGATTTCAGCGGCGCTGTTTTGGATGGTGCCACATTTACCGGCGCCAAACTTATCGGTGTTAATTTTACCGGAGCCCGCATGCATGGTGTTAAGTTGGTGGATGCTGATTTGCAAGACGCCATTTTAACCGACGCCGATTTAGATAATTTAACCATTGAAGAACTTCAGGAAATTGTTGAATATCTGGCCAAATATTATCCGCACAAACTCAATTTAACCCGCTTGAATTTAACCTTACTGGACTTAAAGCGCATAGATTTGCGCCAAGTAAGCCTGCGCGGCGTAGATTTGCGCGGTTGCGATTTAACGGGGGTTAACATTTATGAACTTGATTTAAGCGAATGTTTAATTTCACCTGAACAAATTGCTCAAGCTATCGGCCATATCCCGACACCCGAAGAATTAAAGAAAATTTTAGCTCCGAAAAAAGGCAAGAAAAAGAATAAGATGAAGGGCATAGATTTTGGTGATTTGTTTGATTCACGCGGTAATTTTACATGGGATACCACCAAATCCGGCACCGACATCAAAAAAATGCTGAAAATGGGCAAAGAATTTATTGATTCGTTCAAGAAAGGCGGTCCAAAAAATCCGTTGGACGATAAAACCTCTCAAAAAGACGATAAAATCGACGAGAAGGAAAAAGAGAATAATATCGACGAGTTACGCAAATCCATAGAGCAACACAAACGCGAAGTTTTGGAAAAACGTATGGAATTGCAAAAAGCTGAAGAAAACGAGCAGCAAAAAGCTGCCGAACGCGAGCAAACACGTGAAAAAATTCAAGAAGTTAAAATGCAAATGCTGAACAACAGCGGGCGAGACAGGTAATTATGAGCGATACATTGTTTTCAAACAGCGTTAAAAGCCCTTTGGCCGACAGATTACGCCCCAAATGCTTGGAAGATGTAGTCGGACAAGACCACATTGTCGGTGCCGATGCCCCGCTTGGCCGTATGTTAAAATCGGGCAAAATCACTTCGTTTATCTTATGGGGTCCGCCCGGTTGCGGCAAAACCACTATTGCGCGTTTAATTGCCGAGCACACTAATTTATATTT
Organism: Alphaproteobacteria bacterium; assembly: GCA_045590435.1. Lineage (GTDB taxonomy): Bacteria > Pseudomonadota > Alphaproteobacteria > RF32 > CAG-239 > RUG410. The sequence continues at coordinate 3,955 of JAZNQW010000020.1, forward strand.
TGAGCAAATATCGGCCGTCTTTTCCGGTGTGGCCGATTTGAAACGTGTTTTTCAATATGCCGAAGAACGCCGTTCTAATCAAGGCCGTGGCACTTTGCTGTTTGTCGATGAAATTCATCGCTTTAACAAATCGCAACAAGACGGTTTTTTGCCTTATGTTGAAAACGGAACGGTTATTTTGGTCGGTGCTACCACCGAAAATCCGTCGTTTGAACTTAATTCCGCTCTGCTGTCACGCTGTCAAGTGTTTGTGTTAAATCGCCTCACACCGGATGATTTTGAAGAAATTTTGCAACGTGCCGAAAAAGAAGAAGGCAAGCCTTTGCCACTTGAACCGGAAGCGCGTGATTTCATTAAAGAAATTGCCGACGGTGACGGCCGTTACATCTTAAATATTGCCGAAAGCATTTGGTCTTATGCCCAAAATGGTGAATTGTTCAGTAAAGACCAAATCATTCATATCATTCAGTCGCGCGCCCCGATATACGACAAAGGTCGCGACGGTCACTATAATTTAATTTCCGCCGTGCATAAATCTCTGCGCGGTTCTGATGTAGATGCGGCATTATATTGGGTGGCGCGTATGCTGGTGGCCGGCGAAGATCCGCGCTATTTGTTGCGTCGCTTGTTGCGTTTTTCAATAGAAGATGTGTCGCTGGCCGACCCGAACGCGGTTACTCAGGCCATATCGTGCATTCAAACTTACGAGCGCCTCGGTTCACCGGAAGGCGAGCTGGCTATTATGCAACTAGCGGCCTATTTAGCCACGGCGCCAAAGTCGGCTGGTGTTTATAAAGCCATGCACAAGGCCTATGATGCGGCGCGCCAACCCGGCTCATTAATGCCGCCGAAACATATTTTAAACGCCCCGACCAAACTGATGAAAAACCTCGGTTACAGCGATGGCTATCAATATGACCAAGACTTGGAAGACGGCTTTTCGGGGCAAAATTATTTTCCGGACGGCATGTCGCGACTCAAGTTATATTTTCCGGTTGAACGCGGATTTGAGCGCGAAATCAAACGCCGCATAGAATATTTTGATAAATTGCGCAAAGAAAAACAGGCGCAAATGAAAAAAGGTAAATCCGTTGATGAATAAACTTATCATCATTTCGTATGTGAATTTTTTGCGTTTGAGCGAAGGTTGTCGAAAAGCGCTTTGCCAAGACGAAGATGTATTGGTTTCCATTCGGCAGGAAGACTATTTGAAACTCAACGCCGAAGATAAGAAAAAATTACGCGGCGCGGCGCTGACTGATGAAAAGCATAATGCAACGGCGATAGAAAATGTTAAGCCGAAAGAACCGTCTCCTGAAGAAATGAAATTATATCTTGAGCGACAAATTGCGCTTAAAGATGCGGCGGTAACGTTTGAAAACGAAAGAAAAATGGCGCAAACTTATCGGCAGAAGCACCTTAAAAATTCGCGTCCTTATGCGCCGCGTAAAATAATCAATCCTCTTTATAACAGCAAGAAAAAATCCGGCCGTTTTTAAAACCGTCGTCTTGTACGATATTTTACCATCTTTAAAAATAAAACCGTCATTCCTCTTCTCTTTTAAAACAAAACTGTCATCCCTCGCACGATGCGGCAAAAATATAAACCGTCATTACCCGGCTTGACCGGGTAATCTCGGCAAATTTAAACCTTATTCTGTCATGCAGAGCGTTCCATCGGAACGCATAGGCATCCCCGCACAAAGTGCGGCAAACTACGCTTCGCCTTTCCTACATTGCGCGCCGGTACCCTAAACCGTCATCCCACGGCTCTCTTCAATATAATAATGTGAAACTCCACCGGCTGAAGCCGGTGGCTTCCGCAACCTTTCTTTGCACGCAGAACTCACATTCTGTACGCAAAAGTCATCCCAGCCTAAGGCCGGTCTGAAGCCCACTTACCACCTACTGAAGTATAAGTGGCTTGCGTTCTCCAAGGGTGTCATCCCTCGCACGATGCGGTGAAAATACAAACTGTCATCCTCCGACTTGATTGGAACATTGCAAAGTAGCACGAAGTCTTCTCGGCCTATTTTAATTTAACAACGTCATCCTCATGTTTTTCTTTTTTATATTGTCATCCTCACGCTTTTCTTTTTTATATCGTCATCTTCGTGCTTTTTTATATTACAACGTCATCCTCATGTTTTTCTTTTTTTATATTGTCATCCTCGTACTTTTCTTTTTTATATTGTTATCCTCGTACTTTTCTTTTTTATATTGTTATCCTCGTACTTTTCTTTTTTATATTGTCATCCTCGTGCTTGACACGAGGATCTCATCAATATAAAAATAATACAGAAAAACAAAAAGGAATCACTTAAAATGTCCGGCATAAAAATCATAAAAATAAAACCTGAAGACGACGGCATTCGCCTTAATCGCTGGTTTTTGCGCGAATATCCGGCGCTTAGCCTCAGTCGCTTGCAAAAGTTACTTCGCACCAAACAAATAAAAGTAGACGGCAAACGCGCCGAAACTTCCACCCGCCTTACCGCCGGTCAAGAAGTACGCCTACCGCCGCTTGATAACGAAAAAGCCGCGCCTAAAACCAAAACCATCAGCAACAAAGACGTTGAATACATCACCTCAATGGTTATCTATAAAGACAAGAATATTATTGTGCTGAATAAGCCGTCGGGCTTGGCGGTGCAGGGCGGCACCAACACCACACGCCATATAGACGGTCTTTTGGAAGCCCTTAAGTTTGAGCTTACCGAAAAACCGCGCTTAGTGCACCGCATTGATAAAGACACCAGTGGCCTTTTGCTTCTGGCGCGCAATCGCCAAACCGCGGAAACACTAACCAAGGCTTTTCGCGAGCATACTTTGCAAAAAACCTATTTAGCCTTAACACGTGGTTGTCCCGATCAATTTGAAGGTGAAATCAATCTGCCGCTTGAAAAAGTCGGTGAGCGCGTGCAGGTGTTATCAGACGGCAAAAAAGCTGTCACCCATTATAAAGTGCTTGATAATGCCGGCAAAAAATATGCCTTGATAGAAGCCGAACCTTTAACCGGCCGCACCCATCAAATCCGTGCTCATCTCGAGGCTTTGGGAACGCCGATTTTGGGTGATGATAAATATTTCGGGCGCGAACGTGTGCGCCTATCTGAAGTGGCCGACAAACTTTATTTACACGCCTACAAAATCGATTTATCGTTGATTTACGGCAAAAAAATGATTATAACAGCACCATTACCGCCACACTTTGCTGCGGCATGTCAATTTTTTGGATTGGAAATAGGAAAATGAAAAAATTTTTGAAAATTTTACTGATTATCATCTGTATACCGGTTGTAATTGTAGCCGCGGCCATTACCTTTTTAAAGTTTGCCGATTTAAATAAATATAAACCGCAAATAGAAAAACTGGCGCTCAAATATGCCAACACAAAAATTGAAATCAACGGCGATTTGGATATCGGCGTATCCTTAAAACCAAGTCTGGAACTTAATGATGTTGTGGTTTATATGCCAAAACAAGATGAAACAAAGTTGGCGCATATCGGCACGGCTTTGGTGCAAATTTCCATTCTACCGCTTTTGCATAAAGAAATTATGATTGATACGGTGCAAACCGCCGACACCAAAATTTTCTATAACAATGAGGAACAGGTACAAATTAACGAGCTGATTGCCGAAATGGATAGCTATGACACGCCGATTAATCTGACTTATGATACAAATATTTCCGGCATAGACATATCGGGCACCGCCACATTGTCCTCTTTGAAAGATCTTAAAACAACGGAATTTGACCAGTCACAAGTTGTTTTAATGACCAACGTAATGGGTTATAAAATAGATTTTTCCGGCTGGGTAAATAACATCAGCACCAACACAAACATTGATGGCGACTATGATGTGCAATATAAAAATAGCGCTCTGTCCGGCCATTTAACCGCCGATTTGGGCGATGAAGTGCCAAGCCTTAAACTTGATATTAATTCAAATAAAATCAACGTGCCGGACTGGACCGCACCTAAAGTCGCTTCATCCGGTTGGCTCATTTCTTCTGCTCATGCCGAAGACTATATTGCCGGCACGCAAATTCCATATAACTACTTGAAAATGGTCAACGCCGATGTTTCGCTCAATATCAAAAAAGTGGTGGTGGATAAAGACGTTACCGTCGATAATTTGCAAGCAGATGTGAATCTTCAGAACGGTGTATTTAAAGCTAATATCAAAAACGCCGAAACCATGGGTGCCAAAGTGAACGGCCAAGTCAGTTTAGATTCCCCGAAGAGTTTGCCGTATCTCAAACTCAACATCAGCAGTTCGTATGTAGATTTGCAAAAATTAACCGACGGCACAGCCGCCACAACATCGGCAAAAAAAAACGCTGAGAATTGGAGTTTCATCAGCACCGCCAATGCTTCGGAATTAATGCCGAATACACCGATTCCGTATCAGTATTTTAAAATGCTGAATATGGATGCCAACGTCAATATCAAAAAATTGCAGCTCAATAAAGAAATAACTTTGGCAGATGTTATTGTTGCCGCCTCGCTTAAAAACAGTGCACTTAAAGCCGACATAAAAAGCCTCAAGGCCGGCGACGGAAGTGTAACCGGCACGGTTTCGCTTAATGCCAAAGATCAAACTGCCGCGGCAAATATCACCGCCGACAACGTTGTTTTGCAAAAGCTGATTCCAAGCTATGCTAAGGCCGATAATCCGTATGTATACATCAAATCCGGCGGCGTTGCAAATGCCCTGATTAATGTGACAACTTCGGGCAAAAATACCGACGCTTATCTGGCTAATTTAAGCGGACAAATTATTTTTCTCATAGATCAATCTCAGGTTAAAATCAAAAGTTTGGAACGTCTGCAAGGCAACATCATTGTGCAAGTTTTGGATAATCTGAAGCTCAACATCACCAAGCAAGATATGAAGATGAAATGTGCGGTTGTTCGCGCCGATATCCAAACCGGTAATGTCAACTTTCCGAAAGGTATTGCCTTTGACGCCAGCGATTTTTACATTGTCGCCGACGGCCGCGTTAACTTAAAAGACGATTCACTGAATTTGTCGTTGCAACCGTTCTCCGGCAAAATCACGGATGTCAACATTTCATCTATTTTAGGCTCGCTTTTAAAAATTAAAGGCACCATCAGTCAACCGAAGCTGTCACTTAATCAAACCCAAACCGCCAAATCGGTTATCGGCGCCATTGCCTCAGCCGGCATATATAATGTTGGCGATATGATGCTGTCGGCTGATTCGGCACCTTGCTACACAGCGTTATCCGGAACGGCTTATGCCGAGCATTTTCCGGCACCGAAAAAGAATGTTAAAAACGCTGTTTCAAAAGGCTATACCAACACCCAAGAGGCAGTAAAAGATCTCGGTAAAGGCATCAAAAACCAAGCCAAAGAAATAAAAAATCAAGCCAAGGAAATCGGTAATCAATTAAAGGGATTGTTCTCAAAATGAGTTTAGCGAATACCCAAAAATATGTGGCGCAAAACACCCCGCAGATAATTGCAACATTAAGCGAGTTCGTGCAAACCGACACATTGTTGTTCTGGCATAATAAGGCGGAAATCAATGCACTGCAACAGCAACAATGGCAACCGATTTTAGATAAAATCAACGCCGATTTGAACACTGTATTTAAAGCAACCGAGGGCTTAGAAATTTTGCCGCAAAACCAAACGTCGGCTCAAACTTTTGCCGCCGCATTAAGGGATTTGCCGCCGCACCAAATAACAGCAGTTTATGTCATTGCGTTGCATTTAAAATCGCCGCTTTTGGCCTATGCCGTCGTGCAAAAATATATTTCACTTGATGAGGCTTTTGCCGCCGCTTTTTTAGAGGAATTATATCAAAATCAAGAGTGGGGCGAAGACGTTGCCGCAATTAACAATCGTGCGCAAATAAAAGCTGAATTGGAACAAATCGGAGCATATCTCAATGAACAGATGTCTTATAATTAAGGGTCGTGTGCAAGGCGTTGGTTTTCGTTATTGGGTTTTACGTCAGGCGCAAAAAATCGGTAATCTTTCCGGCTATGCCTGCAATTTAGCCAACGGTGACGTGGCGGTTTTAATGTCCGGCCCTGAAGAGAATCTCGACCGCTTACAAGCGTTGCTATACCGCGGTCCATTGTTTGCGCGTGTTGATTCCGTGCAACTTGCGCCGGAGCAAATTCCTTATTTTCCACCTATCGTGAACGGCGTATTTAAACGCATTTAGTCGCAAACTCTCTCCTTTTTTATGTCATCCTCCGGCTCGTTTTTAATGTTATTCCCCCGACTTTTTATATTGTCATCCTCGTGCTTGACACGGGGATCTCCGCTATCCCCATGCCGAACTTTCCTTTAAAAAACGAAACAGCCTAACCGGTTAGGTCAAGCTGCTTCTAAAGTGCGGTTGTGTATCACGTTCATTTGGGCTGGTCCACCAATTCAAAGTCGATATGGTGTAACCTGTAGTCAGATCGAATCAAATCTATCCCACCATATCCCCATCGATCCAACTTTTCGCCGTCGGGAATAAAGATAGTAAACATTCGGCAGAATGTCTTTCCTGACTTGATTCGCCCATCCTCGGTCACATCCTCAGCCTTGAAAAAGTAAACATCAACACTGTTCGATTTCTCGCTCAGAACGCTCACATCAAAGAAAGGCGATTCCCCCTCCTTGAAGTATATCTTGACGATATCGGTCTCCGGACGGGCATGCACCAATTGGTACTTGGTCATTTGTTCACGGTCGGCCTTCATCACAGCTAAAAGCGAATCAGCCTCAGCCTGAATATTACGACCACCGTTGTTACCGCAAGAAGACAGAGCAACACACATCACAACACACACACTTAAAATAAAGAAAAACTTCTTCATATAAACCCAATTTTTAAAAAATTAATAATAATGTTAACTGCCTTAATTTTAGCAAAAAATAAAAAATCTGTCAACATGTTTCAAATCACACGCCCACTTATCCTTTCACACCACTCGCCTTACCCAATAAAAAACTTCCCCCACACAAACGCATGGAGGAAGCATTATTAATCCTTTCCAAAACGCTCAGGCTTCGTTCTTCTCCTTTTCCGCCGCCTTTTTCTCACGCATAAAACGCGCAACCGTCAGCGGAATAGTCAACACATAACAAAACGTAAAGGCGCCCAAAGTCAGCCACGGCTTTGTTAATAAACAGCTGATTAAAAACACGCTGAAAACCATCAGCGGCAAAAACCAATCGGCTTTAATTTTGGTTTTTTTAAGTGACAACGTCGGAATACGACTCACCATTAAAAACGCCACCAAAAGCATCAGCCCGCTACAGAAAAATCGGTTCCGCAAAACCGCTTCCCATTCCGGATATTCCATCCAAATCAAAATCGGCATAACCCCCATAGCGGCCGCCATCGGCGCCGGCACGCCCACAAAATAGTGAGACCAATATTCCGGAACGGATGAATCTTCCAACATGGTGTTAAAGCGCGCCAATCGCATAGCCATGGCACTCGCAAACATCAACGTCCAAATCCACCCCCAATGCGGCAAAGTGTTCAAACACCATTCATACATCAAAATAGCAGGCGCCACACCGAAACTCACAAAATCTGAAAGCGAGTCCAACTCGGCACCGAATTTTGAAGATGCTTTTAATTTGCGTGCCACCCGACCGTCCAAGCCGTCAAACACACAAGCCAAAAATATACATAACAAGGCATAAGTCCAATTGCCCAAAATAGCAAACCGAATGGTTGTAATACCGGAACATAAAGCCATTAAAGTCACCATATTCGGTGCCATTTTTCTAAAAGGAGCTTCTCTCAGTTTTCCAATCGCTTTTCTTTTAATAACATTGCGCGAAGGCAAAGTTCTTTTTGACATTATCTTATTTCTCCTTCAATGCGGGGAGCATCTGATTTTATATCCGTGATAATTGTTTCACCGGCCACCATTTTCTGCCCAACACAAACCATCGGTTCAATCTTATCAGGCAAAAACAAATCAACATAGCAGTAACCGCCGCGCACAAAGCCGAAGCGCTGACCGGCCAAAAATTCATCATTGTTTTCGTTGTGCGTATTTGTCACATAACGATTAACGATTCGCTTGCCGCAAAAAACGGCAGTTTGTTGCACGGCAAAATCCAACTTATTCGGATTACGTAACACAAACATGGCGCGTTCCACATTTAAGTCGTTTTTATTAAAAGAACCGGAAAAAGGTTTACCTGCATCATAAAATGTTTTAATAATTTTACCTCTGATCGGTATGCGGTTAATTTGCACATCAAACAAGCTGGTAAAAATGCAGATACGTGTAAAAGTTTTGTTACCCAAACCCAAGGCGTCGGGCCCTTTTTCGCGTGTAATGGAAACAATAAGCCCGTCGGCCGGAGCCACCACGGCATCAGACCAAATCGGAGTTACGCGCGCCGGATCACGAAAAGTATAAAAACACAAAATGGTTAATATCATAACCAATAATCCGCATGGCAAACAAATCATGGCCAAAACAACGGTTATAAGTGTTAAAATGCTGATAAATTTCCAACCGTCCTCATTGATATTCGGAAAAAAATATCGTTGCAGTGAAATATCAACAGACTTCATTTTTCGTCTCCCCAAAGAATACCGAAACGCTGTTTCTGTCGTATTCTCAAGTTAATTAGAGGGAGGCTGTCCCTCTTTCCAAGAAAGAATTTAAGCATATTTTTGCAAAAAAGACAAGTTTTATGTTGCAATTAAAAATTTTTTTATGTATAAAATCTCTGAGCGTTGCGCTTGTGGCGGAATCGGTAGACGCTGCAGACTTAAAATCTGTTGGGATTTTTCCCGTGCGAGTTCAAGTCTCGCCTAGCGCACCAACAAATAAGGCTTTCACATGTTTGTGAGAGCCTATATTTTTTTCTTTAATCGGTCTTGAAATCTATATTATTTTTGTGTATCCTACTCTAAGTTAGGAATTAAAATGACAGATGATAAAAACAAAAAATGTGCGGAATATTGTCCGTTTTTAAAGGCTTCAAACTCTTATTGCGAACTGTTTCGCAAATCATTACAGTCGTCTATGGGAATGCCGCTTAAATGCGAACAATGTACCAATCCGCAACAACGCATGGAAACGTATAAATCACTGGGTTTAAGCCTTGAAGGTCGGGCAGAAATCTGGCAGAAAGCCATTTTAAAACATAATGAAATCGAACTCGGCAAAAAACGTGAAGAAGAGGGTATACGCAAAAAATTTGCCGCCTTTTTGGAGGAAAAGTTCGGCTCACGCCCGCCTCTTGAAGGAAATGCGTATCTCAATAATTTACTCATTAATTTGTATATGGTTTTAGATGCGACCGAACGCAGTATGATGATGTCTGTGCTCAACGGGCGCAATGGAGATGAGCTGATTAAAGCCATTGATCGGGCGCCGAAAGATGAGAATTTGTTGCGCAATGTGCGGCGTGAAATTGATTTGGAATATATGAAGATTCGCGAAATGATGCAACGCAACTCTTATGAGAATGTTAACACCGGCAATCGTTATTAGTATCTATATCCTTACCTTGTGTCCTCTTTTTCCCGTCATTACCAGGCTCTTTTTTCCCCTGTCATTACCCGAGTTGATCGGGTAATCTCTTCCTCTTTTTCCCGCCATTTCTCGCCCTCCTTTTTACTGTCATTTCTCGCCCTCCTTTTTACTGTCATTACCCGGCTCGACCGGGTAATCTCTTCCTCTTTTTCCCTGTCATTACCCGGCTCGACTGGGTAATCTCTTTCTCCCCCCCCTATCACACCTTCCCCTTCCTGTCATGCCGCACAGAGCTTTTAGCGCTGCTTCGCAGTAGATGCGGCATCTCATTCCACCTACCCAATTATTCCCCGGCACCTTCTCTCAACACCGAAAAAAAACCTGCTTCTTTAACAGAAACAGGTTTTAACGATTAATTTTGGCTTGAAGTCGACGAATGCTCATTTTGATTAATGGCTATTTTCTTAAATTTCTGCTTTTCATCTTGCGACTTTGGCACAAAAACCGATAAAATACCGTTTTTAAAACTCGCCGTAGCCTTATCATAATCCAAATCCCACGGCAACGGAATAGTGCGCTTAAATGTGCCGTAAGTAATCTCGGAAAAATAAGAATTTTTTTCGGTTGTTTCATTCACATTTTTCTTTTCGCCGCAAAGTGAAAGATAGCCGTCGGAAGAAATTTTCAAATCCAAATCATCTTCTTTAATTCCCGGAAGTTCCGCCGTAATATGCACGGCATCTTTTGTTTCAACCACCTGCATACGCGGTTCAAGTTCAAAACCACTGGCCACGGAATCAACATAATTGTTTGTCGGATCCATATAATTCCAAAAATAGTTCATCAAATTATTGAAATCACTGCCTCTGGTTAAAGTTGATGCTTCCTGATTATGATGAGCGCGTCCGCTATTGCATGAAGGAATGTTTTTCATTGGCAAAACTCCTATTTGCAGGAAGAAGATTTCGAACTTCCTTCTTTTTCGGAAGCGCTGCAATTTTTACCCGAACATCCCTTGGAAGAGCCGGTGGAACTGCTTGAACTAGAGCTTGCTTCTGTTGATTTCTGATTTAATTTCATTTTGATTCTCCTTATTAAAAATTGTGAAACAAATATAACTGTTGCAACAAATTACGCTTAAAAGATAAACCGCAAAAATATAAATCAAAGATAATCAAAGGTTTGTTAAAACCATTTTTCTAAATATCCCCGACTCCCTTTACTGTCATTGCCCGACGCCCCTTTATTGTCATTGCCCGACCTGATCGGGCAATCTCAGCACATTAAACAAAATAGTATAGCCCAACTCTCCCCTATTGTCATTACCCGACTCCCTTTATTGTCATTGCCCGACTTGATCGGGCAATCTCATGCCCGACAGAGCCTACGATACTGCTTTGCAAAGGATAATCTCATCTGAATTTCAGATTGTTGCAAAAAATATTATTTCTTGCTTTCGTGATATTCCTGCTCGGTGTTTACGCGCCAAATGGCCATTTTATCATGCTGCCGTCCCAAAATGTAATTCACCGCCTCAAAAGAAGTCGCCATCGAATGATCCATGTTGTTATAGCGATGTTGTCCGTTACGTCCCACACAGAATAAGTTGCCGATTTTGTTCAGATAAGCCGTCAGTTGATCCATGTGGCAATAAGTGTCAAAATAAGCAGGATAGGCTTTTTTCACGCGCTCCACATGATAATCCAACACATCATCAGTACTTTCAATAACCCCCATTTTGATTAATTCATTAACGCCCAGTTGTTGCCATTTTTCATCACTCATCTGCCAAAATTCATCACCTTCCGAGCAAAAATATTCCAAACCAATCCAAACTGTTTTCTCAGGTTCAGCCACCAAATACGGCGACCAGTTATTGAAAATCTGAATTCGTCCCATTTTAACACCGCTGTCCTGCACATAAATCCAGCAGTCCGGCACAATGTCATTGAGCGTTTTTAAGGTTGTTTCATTCTTAAGAGCCAATTTTTTCAAAAGCACACCTACCGTCACAAAATCGCGATACGGTAAACCTTCGGCAATATCTTGAATATTCTGCGGCACATCATTTAAGCCGGCAATCAAATCCTTAATCGGCATAGAAGAAATCACAATATCTGCCGGCAAAACAACTTGTTGCCCGTCTTTAACGTAGGTCACTTCGGAAATCTCATTTTCATACTGAAACAGACCGACAACCTTGGCACCGGTAATCACTTTTCCACCATTGGCAATAACCTTGTCCGTTGCCAACTCCCATAATTGTCCCGGCCCAAACTTCGGATAGCTGAATTCTTCAATCAGCGATGTTTCCACATGCTTATGCTTCGTCGGCACAATTTTCTGCCAAATATCGCGCAAAATAGCAATAATGGATAAACCCTTCACGCGCTGTGCTCCCCAATCGGCGGAAATATTTTTCGGATGCCGTCCCCACAGTTTTTCGGTATATCCCTCAAAAAACATACTATATAACCGCCGTCCGAAACGATTGATGTAAAAATTCTCCAATGATGTTTCCGGTAGCTTTTTCACTAACGATTGCATATAACTCAAACCGGCAAAAAACGTTGTCCACAAGCCCATATTTTTGATGGTGTTCATGTTCATCTTAACCGGATAGTCAAAAAACTTACGCTTGTAATAAATACGCGACACCCGCCGCCGTTTAAGCATAACCACATCCTGTTTCTCCGGATTTGGACCAAGCATTTTCATTTCGAACTTGCGTCCGGTTCTGATATCGTCAAAAGAAGGCCGGCCTTGCAACGGCATTAAGTCGTCCCACCACTTATTAACCCGTGCATCTTTTGAAAAAAAGCGATGGCCGCCAATATCCATACGATTTCCCTTATAACGCACGGTGCGTGAAATACCGCCAACCATAGTGCTTTCTTCCAGCACAACAACTTCATAATCTTCAGGATATTTACTTAGTTCAAATGCGGCAGTTAATCCGGCCGGTCCGGCACCGATAATTACAACTTGCTTCATCACAGCCCTCCTTGTCGGCAAAATCAGAAACTTTTCTCTTAAGAACAAAATATCTTGCTTTTATGCTTTTTGCAACCTAAATAATGTTTTATGAGGGAAAAATGAAAAAAGTATATTGTTTTTATTGCCAACAAGATGTGGCACCTAAAAAAATTTTATTGTGGCATTTCTGTCCGCATTGTAAACACCGCCTAACCGATAACGGAGAGGGTTTTTATCGGGTGTGCGATCGTTGCGGTGCCAACATGCCGATAAACGCTTCTGTTTGCGTTAAGTGCGGTAAATCAACTGGCTCAAACACCCGTGAAATTGAACCGTTTATATCGTCCCAATATGCACCATGGCTACAATGGCTAATCAATATTGCCGCCCTTTTCTTCAGCGTCATGATAGCGGTAGGCGTTATTTATGTTTCGTTCTATCTGATTTTCGTTTTTCTGGCGCTGGGATTGGCCTATTTTATTTTTCAGCTATTCCGTTCTCACACTAAGTTTTAATGTCCATAGAGTCAAAAAAACGGCCTCAATAAGCATTATTCTTCGGTTGATTGTTTGGCGCGTTTACGGGCAATCGGATCCAAAATCTTTTTGCGCAAACGCAGTGACTTCGGTGTTACTTCCAACAGTTCATCTGCCTGAATATATGCTAACGCCTGCTCCAAACTCAGTTTACGCGGCGGAATCAAGTCAATCGCCTCATCCTTGCCGGCGGCACGAATATTGGTCAGCTGCTTTGATTTGGTCGGGTTAACATCAATATCGTTATACTTGTTGTGCTCGCCGATAATCATGCCGATATAAACCGGACTGTTGTGTTCCACAAACATCGGACCGCGATCTTGCAGTTTCCATAACGAATAAGCAATTGCCTGACCGTTTTCGCTTGAAATCATCACACCGTTGCGGCGGTCATCAATTTCACCCTTATACGGCTCAAAATCGTAGAAAATACGGTTCATAACACCTGTGCCGCGCGTATCGGTTAAAAATTCGGAATGATAGCCGATTAAACCGCGTGACGGCGCGTGGAAAATCAAACGCACCTTGTTACCCACTTGCGATGGAATCATATCAGTCATTTCCGCACGACGCTGGCCGAGTTTTTCAACCACGGTGCCTGAAAATTCTTCATCCACATCAACCACAACCTCTTCAATCGGCTCTAAAAGTTGACCGTTTTCATCACGCTTCATAATCACGCGCGGACGTGAAATAGAAAGTTCAAAGCCCTCACGGCGCATGGTTTCAATCAAAACACCAAGTTGCAATTCGCCGCGACCGGCCACTTCAAAACTATCACTGTTGTCGGTGCGCGAAATTTTCAGCGCAATATTACCCTCGGCTTCTTTTTCCAAACGTGCCCAAATCACGCGTGAAGTCACCTTGTCGCCCTCTTTACCGGCCAGCGGTGAATCATTTACCGAAAACGTCATGACCAATGTCGGCGGGTCAATCGGCTGCGCTTTAATAAAGTCCGTTACCGGCACATCCAAAGCACAAATGGTATCGGCAACCGTGCCTTTTACAATACCGGCCACAGCCACAATATCGCCGGCGTGCGCACTGTCCAAAGCCACGCGCTCTAAACCCTTATACGCCATAATTTTGGTAATTTTAGTGCGCTCCACTTCACCGTCTTTGTTAATTACCTTAACCGTATCGTTTACCTTAACACTGCCGCTTTGAATTTTACCGGTTAAAATCCGCCCCACAAACTTGTCGGCCTCAAGCGTTGTCGCCAACATACGGAAAGGTTTATCCGGCTCGCAAACCGGCTCGCTCACATAGCTTACAATTGTTTCAAACAACGGGGTTAAATCCTTGTGTTCATCCGCCAAATCGCGCACGGCCCAACCGTTGCGGCCGCTGGCATATAAAACCGGAAAATCAAGCTGTTCATCATTGGCATCTAAGCTGACAAACAGGTCAAAAATCTCGTTCAACACTTCGTCCGGACGGGCATCGGCTTTGTCGGCTTTATTAACGACCACAATCGGTTTGAGGCCTATTTTTAAGGCTTTACCAAGCACAAATTTGGTTTGCGGCATCGGTCCTTCGGAAGCGTCTACCAACAATACCACGCCGTCAACCATGGAAAGAATACGCTCTACTTCGCCACCGAAATCGGCGTGTCCCGGCGTATCCACAATATTAATATGCGTTCCGTTCCATTCCACTGATGTACATTTAGATAAAATCGTAATACCGCGCTCACGCTCCAAATCGTTACTATCCATCACACAATCAACCACTTTTTGATTATCGCGAAAAGTGCCGCTCTGGCGCAAAAGACCATCCACCAATGTGGTTTTACCATGGTCAACGTGAGCAATAATGGCAATGTTACGCATACTCATTTTAATTCTTCCTCTTTTCAATAGTCCATATTCAACCGTTGCCGCCAATAATCGGCGCGCAAAATTTGCCCTACAATAACGCATTTTTTACAAATTTCAAGTATTTTTTACGCCCATTCGCCTATACCTTCATTATCATTACCCGACGCCACCTTATTACCATTCCACGGCATATTCCCCTATTCTGTCATCCTCGGAACTGCCCCCTCTCCCTGTCATCCTGAGGAGCCTCAACCCTCTCCCTGTCATCCTGAGGAGCCTCAACCCTCTCCCTGTCATCCTGAGGAGCCGTAGGCGACGTAAGGATCTCCGAACTTTAGTTCGGCAAAACAAAAAAGTCATCCCACGCTTCGGTCTTCA
>JAZNQW010000021.1:0-11651 GCA_045590435.1 Alphaproteobacteria bacterium
AGGTCGCTTTACTTGCTGCTAACCAGCAGCAACAAACAATTTGGAATATGGATTTTATGAGGAGATTTGAAGATGGCAAAATTTAAAGCCTTTGTAGAAAATATAACTATTGTATTTCCGATTTATCGCGCGGTTGTCGCGATTATTCGCTGCATAAAGAATATTTATGCATTCAATACGATGTCAAAAGAAGTTATTGATGCGCGTAATGAGATTGTGCAGCAGATGAAAGGCATCAAGGAAATTCTTGAAAGCCTTAATGATTTTAATCGTGTTAATGGAGAGTGAAATGGATAAGAGAACTTTGGATTTGTTAATTCAAAAGCGTACGGAGCTTGCTGTTTTAGAAAGTGAGTTTGAGTACAAATATCGTCTTATTGCAAAGGATTATGTAAAGCAAATTGATGATAAGAAAAAGGAAATTATGGATTTGTTAATTGAAAAGGAAGAAAAAGATGGTAGCGAGCTTCAAAAAGTACAATAGATTTAATTACCGTTTTGATGACTTATTAAGTTGTAAAATGGGTCTTGCTATTCCGTACCGGTACTGGGAAGTTCTTCCAGGCGATGTATGGAAGTTTACAAATATTCCGCTTGGCCGTATGATGGCGTTAAATTCGCCGGCATTTGGTGAGGTTATATTACGTTTGAATGCGTTTTATGTTCCTCACCGTATTGTATGGCCGAATTTTTATGAAGGTTTTATGATACCGAGGTTGGAAGATGATGGAACGTTGTCAACGGCAACATTCCCGACAATAACAAAAACTTGGGATGTTGGCAGTCTTGGCGATTATCTTGGTTTTCCGACTGGTGTCCCATTTACTTCGGATGCTTTGATAATTCGTGCATATCAAAAGATTATTCGCGATTACTATCTGAATACGTCTATTGAGGATGAATTTGACATTGCGTTGTCAACGGCTGATGGTGTAGATGAAACGACAGAAACGGATTTGTTCCGGGTGAATTATCCAAGAGATTATTACACCGGTTGTATGCCTCGTAAACAACGTGGCCCGCAGGTCACATTACCGCTTGGTGATTCCGCGCCGGTGTTTACAGGACAAGATAATAATTATCCATATACAGGACTACCGCCGGCATTAAGATTTGGTACAACTACAGACAGCCCTTTAGCTCGTAATCAATTGTTAGGAGTATTGATTGATAATAACGATAATAATCTTCATTCAATGGAAACACAAACAACATTTACAGAAGTAGGTGGAGAATACTTATACCCAAGAAACTTATATGCAAATCTTTCACAAGCTATTGGATTACATCCGGATGAGTTAAGAACGGCTTTCCAGGTTAATCTTAAGTTGATTATGGACCAGCGTGGTGGCACGAGAACGGTTGATTGGTTGCGTGAACATTATGGTGTTAGATGCTCTGACGCGCGCCTGCAGCGTGCAGAATATCTTGGCGGTAGTAAATCAGTCTTTAATGTATCTGAGGTGCTCCAGACGTCTGCAACGAGTTCTAGCGGCACTCCACAAGGTAATATGGCCGGTCATGGATTTACTGTTTTCAAAACTAAACCGAAGACAAAGACTTTTGAAGAGCATGGATATGTAATTCTTATGTTGTCTATTACACCGAAAGCGATGTATATGGATGGCGCTCCGCGTTCTGCTTTGAAGAGAACAGCTGAAGAGTTTGGATTACCGGTATTGTCTCATTCAATGCAAGATGCAGTTTTCAAAGGCCAGGTTAAGTGGACTAATACAAGCGCGGATTTAGAGCCGTTTGGTTATCGTCCGATTTATGATGAATATCGTCATATGTATTCAAAAGTTCATGGACAGTTTAAGACTACTTTGGACAATTGGCATTGGGCCCGTAAATTTGATGATACGCAATTATTGAATAAACAATTTATTGAGGTTGATGATATTGATCGTCCGTTTGCTACTGATAGCGAATTGCCGAATGCGGATCATTTCTTGATAGATGTAAAAACAATTGCAAGAGCGCACCGGAAACTTCCGAAGCGTGGTTTGCCTGGATTAATTGATCATAGTTAGGAGAAATAAGATGGGAGATAAATTGAAAGAGAATTACGAAAAGCTTGAAAATTTTGAGCAAGTTGCGACTGCAGCAAAAGGTTATTTGAATACCTTTACCGGTGAATTGCAGCGTTATAATAACGGCATTAAAAAATGTGGTACGCCTGGCTTTGGCACGCGTGGTAAAGATATGTGCGTTAAGTCGGATTACATACCTATTGCCGGTCTTATTGCGCGTTATACGCAGCAAGGTATTGATTATAATGAGGTTGCTAAAGAGTATGCTTATGAAGACGGTTCTGGACCTAATATTGATGATGATTTATTGGATGATAAGTTAGAGCAAGGCGATGACGTTTTCGATACGATGGATATCATGGATGACGTAAACACGAGAATAAGCGCGGCTGCACAGCAGCCGAGCGTTTCTGCAGCTGACGGAGCCGGCAAGCAAGAAGCGACGCCGACGCCGGCACAAGGAGAAGGAGCGACGAGCGAAGCTGGCGTAGGCAGCGAAGCCTAGCGAGTGTGCTGTTCAGTCCGCACTTATTCTTGTTATAATAGTGCGGACTGACAGTTGCTTAGAGACTGTAAGTCTCAAGCCTGTGGATAACTTTAAAATTCTTAAAAATCTTATTTTATGAAAGGAATTTCTTATGGGATTTAGTATTGGAAAAGCTTTAGGAAGTGTCGCAAAGGTTGCGGCTGCTCCTTTTACTGCCGGAGCGAGTTTATCTGGTGGTAGTGTTTCGGATATTTTTAAAAATGGTGCTTCTAATGTTTCGGCCGGTATTTTGTCTGGTGTGACTGGTGGTGATACTTCTTCTTTGCTTAGTAACATTGTTCAAGGTGCTGTTGGTTTGCTTGGTGATTATGGACAGTCAATTTTGAATGTTCAAAATCAAAAAGATTTGGCAGCGTATACTGCTGCTCGTCAAAATGAACTTAATGAAGCTGCTTTTAATCGTAATTTGTATCAATGGAATTTGGAAAATCAGTATAATTCACCTGCAGCACAAATGCAGCGTTATGCTGAAGCCGGTCTTAATCCTAATTTAATTTATGGTCAGCAGAATTTGTCTGCCGGATCTCCGGAACTTAAGCCGGCAACGTATGATCCAGGTGAGTATCAACCGGTAGATCATTCTGCGCAGCGTCAAGCGTTAAAAATTGCTTTATTGGAACATGCTCAACGTATTGAAAATCAAGCTATTCAGAACGATTTAGCACGTCAAGAATTGGCTTTACGTATTAAAGCTTCAGAGCGTGAAGATGAAAAACTTAATTTGTTGAAAAGTCGTGCAGTTAATTTGACAAACCCGACTGATTGGGATAATTATTGGGATAAAGTTGAGAAAGATGAGTATCAACGTTTACGTAATGCGGAGTTGCGGCAAAAAATTGAAGGTAATACTGGATTACCTGGTTTTTTTGATACTATGTGGAAAGCTGGTAAATCTGCCGCTAATTTGGTAAAGAAAGGTAATTATATTGAAAGAGCTTCACAAAAATTTAGAAAGTATTAAGATTAAGTTAGATTATATACTTTTTTTTGTTTTTTGTATTTTTTTGGTGCTTCTTTTTAAGTAAAAATTAACTTGTTGGTAGTATTATTATGTTGTGAGTGGTGTCGCATAATGTATATTATGTATAATTTTGCATTAACTAAACCAAGTTATATCAGCTGATAACACATATTTTAAACTTTAAGTCGTTTTTACACTTCATCTTCCATGTTTTCAGAATAATGTTCTTCTTCCTCAATCTCATGATCGTCAATAGAATATCCAGTGGCACGAATTGTACGAATATAATCCGGTCCGAATTCGTTTAATGATTTACGTAAACGCCGAATATGTACGTCAATCGTACGCATTTCCACATATACGTTATTGCCCCAAATTTCACGTAACAAATCTTGTCTGCTGAATACTTGACGCGGATGCGCAATCAAAAGTTGCAAAATACGAAACTCCGTCGGACCGATACGCACATAATTTTCGCCACGAAATACTTTTTTTTCAACCATATTCAATACAATATCTTGAAAACTATATTCTTTTTTTATTGGCGCGGTTGTACTGCTCACGCGACGTAAATTAGTTTTAATGCGTGCTAATAATTCCGGTACAGAGAACGGCTTTGTCACATAATCATCTGCACCAGCCGAAAGTCCAACAACTTTATCTTCCTCCTGCCCTTTAGCTGTTAACATAATGATTGGAATATTCTTAAGTTCAGGATTATTGCGAAGAATTTTGCAGAGATCCAAACCCGAAATTTCCGGCAACATCCAATCAAGTAAAATCAACGACGGTAAATGCTTTTCAACGGCTGAAATAACGCGGTTCCCATGTGTTACCGTAATCGTTTGGTATCCGGCTCGTTCTAAATTATATTTTAACAAAACGGCAATCGCTTGTTCGTCTTCCACAATCATAATTGTTGCCATATCTATTCTCCCATTTGTTTTAACTGTCGAATAATTTGTTGCGGTTGTGTTGCATGAAAAATAGCACTTCCTGCCACCAACACCGTAGCACCGTTCTGCACACAAAGTTTTGCTGTTTGAAGGTTTACGCCGCCGTCAACCTCTATATTAATCGGTTTTCCACCGATTAAATAGCTCAGTTGCTTAATTTTATTAAGTTGATCATTCATGAAAGTTTGCCCACCAAACCCCGGCTCTACCGTCATCACCAAAATATTATCCACCATATCCAAATATGGCTTCAGAACATCAATCGGCGTATTCGGCTTCAAAGAAATACCGCATTTTATGTTTTGAGTTTTAATTGCGCTTAAAACTTGCTTTACATCAACACAGGCCTCATAATGAACGGTTAACATATCAGCACCGCAACCATCAAACATTTTAACAAACCGCAACGGCTCATTTACCATTAAATGAACATCAAAAAACAATTTGCTGTGTGGTCTGAGTTGTCGCACTACTTCCGGTCCGAAACTTAAATTCGGCACAAAATGCCCGTCCATTATATCAAAATGCAACCAATCAGCGCCGGCTTTTTCAACCAACCGCACCTGCTCTCCGATATTTTTGAAATCAGCAGCCAACAAACTTGGCGCAACCAACACCATGATATACTCCTTTAGGAAAGGAGTATATGCAAAGAAAGTTAAATTGTGGTAAATAACTCAAAGATATTCCTGATATCTTTATTAATAAATTTATTCATATGATTCAATATGTTATTACCATGTTGTCAAATTATATATTTTTTGTAAAAAAATAACTTGATTTAGAAATACAATTGAGCTATAATGATATAAAATCAATATAATACGGGAGAAGGAAATGACTACTTCAACCAAAAAATCTACAGACTATATAAAAACCGAACCGCTTTCTGTGCCTAAAATATCCAAGGAAACAGCGGAAGTCGTTTCTTTACCTGTTGCCGATTATCAGAAAGCAGTTCATTTTGTAAATATGCTTATTACCGGCTCGTGTAAAAAAATGAATGATATCCGGTTCTCATACGGAAATAAAACAGCACAAATTAAAGAGTTTAACGAAAAATTAGAAAATAGCCTTACGAAAAAATTACCAGCTATTCAAGAGGCAATAAAAAAAGGATTAAAACTTCAAGTCACCTATTCTGATTCTCAACACACTCAGCCCCATTCTCTCAATTTTGCAGATTTCTCCGGTCAAAAACAAGGTCTTGCCATATATAATTTTCCGCCAAGTTTTGATCATCCGGTTTCCATTGGCATCATTGAATATAAAGATGATAAAATTGTTCAACAGGAGGATTTCACTTATAATCCGATAAAAGAATATGCACGCGCCGTACAAAACAAAAGCGAGCATTTAGCACAGCAAAAATCTGATTTGGAACACCCTACCCCGTATATTCCCGAGCCCGGTATTGCCGATAAAATTCGTAAAAACCTTTATTTTAAGCGCAAAGCCTTTAATCGCAATATTCTCAATCCACTAAAAGATACATTAAAGAATATATTCCGTCGTTAATAATGTGTATATTCTACAAAAATTCACTTGATTTTTGCAAAATTGTTTGTTAAATGTTATGTTGCTTTGAGAATGAATCACATGAGTGATCATTCTGAGGTAGCGTTGGGGGTATAGCTCAGCTGGGCGCGAGGATAAAAAATGTCCGGTGGACAATTTTTACCGCAAGCGGCGAAGTTTTGTTAATGAGTAAGTGAAGCGAGAGCAAACATAACGAATTTACAAAACGAGTGACCGAGCAGCTGAGGTCATATTTTGATATTACGTTGGGGGTATAGCTCAGCTGGGAGAGCGCAACGTTCGCAATGTTGAGGTCGGGAGTTCGATCCTCCCTATCTCCACCAATTGAAGTAAAAAAGACGGAGAATTTTCCGTCTTTTTGTTTTTAAAGAGCGTAGAATTATTTTGTGCTGATTTTGTGCCAGAAATGTGAGGCATCGGAAAAAATTAAAGGGTTCTGAAAATTTCCAGAACCCTTGATTTTATTGGTACGCGCGCAGGGATTCGAACCCTGGACCCACTGATTAAGAGTCAGTTGCTCTAGCCAACTGAGCTACGCACGCATCTCTCAAAAACAATACCTATATAAAACAATAAATTTTATATTGCAAGAACTTTTTTCAGAAAATAATATTTTTTTATCTTTCTGTGCTGTTTAAACAAATAAGACGAGATGAAATCTCGCCTTTATTACAAACAGAAATGTAAATTTCGTCTCACGCATCTATAAAATAGCGCACTTTTTCCACTCTTTTTTCATCAAGCTAAGCCTTCATAAAAGACTTTGTTGCTTCAAAATCGGCTATAAAATCTTCCATTTCCTGTTCATGCTCAATTTCTTCCTTCAGAATTTTGCGTGACACCCTAAATGTTTCATAATCCGTATTATGTGTTAAATCGCAAATTCCCTCATAACGCCCAATAGCGCAACGCTCAGCCTCTAAATTATCCTTTACCAATGCCACCACATCAAAATTATGCGGTGTGATATATTTACAATGAGCAATCTGATTCCATTCACTCGGATTCAAGATTGGCGTTCCTCCAAGTTGAATAATCCGTTCAGCCAACCAATCGGCATGCTTTAACTCTTCTGCGGCGTGTTCCTCAAATTCAGCCACAATTGCGGTGCGATTTAACCCCATAGCAACTTTAGCCCCTACCCAATATTGATAATACGCCAACCATTCTTCAACATAAGCTTCATTAAGTATTTTCAACAAGTTATCCAAATCCGATTTAACAATTTTTTTAGCCATTTCTCCCATAATTTTTCTCCTTATTATTAAAAACAACAATGAGATAAGCCTCATTTGAAGAAAATCAAGATACATCAGCTTTTGTTTTTTTAGGGTTTAACTTAAATTCAGCTTGCAATTTTAAAAGCCGATTGTATAATGAGCGCAATTTGCAAAAAAACAGAAAGGACTAATTGATGTTAAATCCTAAAAATAATGCGGCATTTTTACGCACGGCCGTTCTGCTCAACGTGGCTAAAAGCTTTTTGGAGAACAATCTGCAAAATGCCGATAATTTACCGACAATTATTGTACCGGATAGCGCTCAACCTTTACGCGGTTCACTTGAACAAGACCGTCAAGTAGTTAAACAACAGTGCTTAGCGGCAATGGGATGGACGCCATGTGAAGTGGATGAAAATGCCACTTTAAACCAAATGGCTCAAAAGGCCTTAAATCGTCAAGTTGCTGAAAAAGCCACCGTTTCCGTCTTGCCGCATGCTTGTGATGCCTGTCCGAGACAACGCTACACGGTAACCGATATGTGCCATACTTGCGTAGCTCGTCCGTGTGAAGTCAATTGTCCTAAAAAAGCCATTACGGTCACTGATAAAGCGCATATCAATCCGGATTTATGCATAAAATGCGGCATTTGCTACAATAACTGCCCGTATCAAGCCATCAATAAAGCTATTGTGCCTTGCGAAGAGGCTTGTCCGGTCGGTGCTATCCAAAAAGATGAAAATGGTATAGAACATATCGATTATAACAAGTGTATTTCTTGCGGTAAATGCATTTTGTCCTGCCCTTTCGGCGCTATTGCTCATAATTCCCAAATGATAGACGTTTTGAATGTTATCAAAAACTCCCCTCGTCAAACAGTTGCCATGCTGGCACCGGCAGTTATCGGTCAATTCGGTAATGATTTAGGTAAAGTTATTACGGCATTCAAAAAATTAGGATTTGACGAAGTGGTTGAAGTGGCACAAGGTGCAGACGTAACCACACGCACCGAAGCAGCAGAGTTTATTGAACGCATGGAAGAAGGCGCTAAATTTATGACTACCTCATGCTGTCCGGCTTGGATGGCAGCGGTAGATAAACATGCTCCCGAATTAAAACCATTCGTTTCCACGGCGGGTAGCCCAATGTATTACATTGCCGAAATCGTAAAAAAACAAAATCCGGACTGTATTGCCGTATTTATCGGTCCATGCTTGGCTAAACGTCTGGAAGCCGAGAAAAATCCGAATGTGGATTATGTATTGGTGTTTGAGGAAGCTGAAGCTATGCTGGCCGCCGCCAATATTGATGTAACCACCCAAGAAGCCGATAAATTTGCGGTTGAATCATCCGGTCAAAGCCGCCGCTATCCGCTATCGGGCGGTGTGGCCGGCGCTGTAGCTTATGTTGTTGGTAATACGGCAACATATAAACCGGAAGCTATTAACGGTTTGAATGCCGAAGCAATTAAAAAACTCAAACGCTATGCTGTAACACCGCCAACTGATTATAATATGATTGAAGTGATGTGTTGTGAAGGCGGCTGTATTGCCGGTCCGGGCACTATGTGTATGCCTAAAAAAGCCTCATTGATGGTGGAAAATTACGTTAAAGTCAGCCCCGATATTGATAAACTTGAGAAATAAAATGGAACAAATATCTACACAAAAATTAGCTGAAATTTTAGGTTGTAAAACCAATGTTATTAACGCAACAATAAACAAAATTTCAACCGATAGTCGCCAAATAACCTCCTCTTGCGCTTTTTTGGCACTGAAAGGTGAACGATTTGACGGACACGACTTTGTTGAGGACGTCATTAAGAATGGTTGTCCGCTTGTTATTGTAGATCATTTAATTGCCAACATCCCAACAGAAAAACAGTTGGTGGTTGAAGATACACTGAAAGCCTATGGTAAAATAGGTTCATACAACCGCAGTCTTTATAAAGGCATTATTATCGGATTAACCGGTAGCGCCGGTAAAACCACCACCAAAGAAGAAATTGCCTTTTTGCTTTCAAAATTTGCACCGGTTTATGCCACCAAAGGTAATCACAACAACTTCGTTGGTGTACCGCAAAGCCTTTGTGAGCTGGATATGAACAGTCGCTATGCAGTTATTGAAATGGGTATGAGCGCTAAAGGCGAAATTGCTTACTTAACCAGCTTAGTTAAACCAGATATCGCTGTTATAACCAATGTTTATCCGATGCATATAGAGTTTTTCAATGAGTTTTCGGATATTGCTTATGCTAAAGCAGAGATATTCCAAGGGCTTTCGGTTAATGGTACGGCTATTTTTAATGCTGATACAAACTTCGCTGATATTCTTGAATGTGAAGCATTAAAATATACAAATAATATATTGAAATTTGGAAAAGATGCGTGTCAAAATATTATTTTTGAAACACCGGATCAAGGCGAACAACATACCTATAACGCTTGGTGCGCATTAACCGTTGTTCAAGCCCTAGGATTGGATGTAACCAAAGCGGCAACTTATATTAAAGATTTCGGTGCTTTGGACGGACGCGGCAAACATCATCAACTGCCGTTACCGCAAGGAGGAACATATACACTAATAGATGACAGCTATTCCGGTCAACCGGAAGCTATGATTCTAGCCTTAAAAGCGCTCAATCAAATGCCACGCAAATCACAAAGTCGTAAAATTGCCATTCTCGGTAAAATGGCTGAATTAGGCAGCACTTCAAAAGCACGTCACATTGAGATCGGTCATGTTTTGGCAGAAACCGACATTGATATAGTGATTGGTGTTTGCGAAGAAATGAAAGATATGTTGGCTCAATTACCAAGCGAAAAAACACAATACTATTTTGCCGATAAAACAGGCTTGGCGGACTTTTTATTAAATAATCTCTTGCAAAACGGCGATATTGTGCTTATAAAAGGAGCTAGATACTCATCAAAATTATATCAGGTAACGGCAGAGTTGCTTAAATGCGGGAGAGATGAATAATGAAATGTCCGTTTTGTGGTTGTGAAGAAACCCAAGTTAAAGATTCACGGAACACAGACGATAACACTTCTGTGCGGCGTCGGCGTGAATGTCCGGATTGCGGCTCTCGTTTCACTACTTTCGAACGCGTTCAGTTGCGCGAATTAGTGGTGGTAAAGAAAAATGGCGAACGCACTCTGTTTGACCGTGATAAATTGGCAAAATCAATCTCTTTAGCCGTGCGTAAACGTCCAATTTCGGCCGAACGTGTCGAGAAAATCGTTAATTCTCTACAACGAAAGTTTGAAAGTTCGGGCGAAACCGAAATCACCACCGAACAAATCGGCGAGAGTGTGATGGAAGTGCTCTCTCATTTAGATAATATAGCTTACATTCGTTTTGCCTCGGTTTATAAAGATTTTCGCAGTTTACAAGATTTAAATGATTTTGTGGCCACAATTGAAAAATTAACCACCCCACAAGATTCAACAGAAATAAAGGAAAATTAATATGACTAAGTTTGTTTCTCCTAAAATTAAAATGAAATCCGGTGCACGTTTAGCTGCCGTTCAAGCTAATTATATGATTGCTTTCGGCGGTTTGCCGGTAGATGTTGTCATTGAGGATTTTGTGCAGGGTAAAATTGGCCGTGTTGCCATAGATAATCAAGAAAATGAAGATGTGGAGAATTTTGTTGAACTCGGCCCTATCGATACGGAATACTTTGAAAAATTGGTGCGCGGTATTCAAAGCAAAAAAGAAGATTTAGAAAAATCACTCAATCTTTTTCTGCATGGTGAATGGGGATATGAAAAGATGAATGGCACTATGCAGGCTTTGCTTTTAAGTGCTGTTTATGAATTGACAAACACACAAAATATTGACACCAAAGTACTAATTCAAGAATATGTTGATTTAGCTTATGCCTTTTTCAGCAAAAATGAGCCTAAAATGGTCAATGCCTTGTTAGATCAAATTGCGCACGCCGTAAGAGGTTAATATGACTGTTTTGAAATTATATACATATCCTGATAATGTGTTGCGGCAAAAATGCCAAAGAGTAACGCAAGTCGATAATGAACTACGCCATTTTTTGGATGATATGCTCGAAACCATGTATGTAGATAAGGGATGCGGTTTAGCCGCTCCTCAAGTTGGTGTTACCAAACGAATTATAGTGTTAGATCCGAACCCTAGTGACGAAGATTTAAATGCCCGTCAACCTATGTATTTAATCAATCCGGAAATCATCTGGCATTCTGAAGAAACCGTTTTGTTCAATGAAGGTTGTTTATCTCTTCCGGAACAACGTGCCGAAGTTGAACGGTTTGAGCGCGTGCGCGTCAAATATTTGGATTATAATGGTCAAGAATGTGAAATCTTGGCGGACGAACTGTTGGCTATTATTTTGCAACACGAAATAGATCATTTGGA